>WJJR01000070.1 GCA_014729565.1 Candidatus Zixiibacteriota bacterium
CTCCGAGCGCGCCATCGTCGGCGACGCCGACTACGCTAACATCCGTATCGAAGTGCTCGACGATGGGAACAAGCGACTGCTTGGTGAGAACGGTGATGGCCGCATCGGGTGATACACGTCGAATCGCTCGTGGAACGGCACTGGTGAGCACCACGTCACCCAGCGATGAATATCGAATGAGAAGTACCCGCATCCTGCGGTAATGGTACTACATCAGGAGGATTGTGGAAACACCACCGATGACGAGACAGTAGATACCGAACCAGACGAAATTCCCATGCCGGATCGCGGCGAACACCCAGCGAATCGAAATATATCCCACAATCGCTGCCACCACCGCTCCGATGACATGCATCATGCCAAAGCGGCCGAAAGTCATTGCCTCCGGAACCGCCAGCAGATTGGCCCCGAAAATCGCCGGGACAGAGAGCAGAAACGAAAACTCAGCCGCCCTGGCGGCCGGTACACCCAGCATCGAACCGGTGGCAATTGTTGCACCAGACCGTGAGATGCCGGGGACAATCGCGGCGGCTTGTGCCAGTCCGATGATCAGGGCGCGGCCTTTCGTTAACTCGCGGTGCGACGATTTGACAAGGCGCATCAGCAGCAGCCAAAGTCCGGTCACAATCAACGCGATGGCAGCGGCAATCGGCGACGCGAAGAGCTGTTCTACGTGGTCTTTGAACGCCAGTCCCAACACCACGGCCGGGATTGTCCCCACCACGATGTAAATCACCAGCCGGATGTCATTAAGCCGCTGCGCTCGGTCTTTGGTCACACCGAAGATGGAGCCGATCATGGATCGGACACGCGACCGAAAGTATACCACCACGGCGAGGAGTGTACCGCCATGCACGGCGACCTCGAACGAGAGATCACCCGGTTCGAGTGCCAGCAGCCGCTGCGCCAGCACGAGATGTCCGGAACTGGAGATAGGAAGAAATTCAGTCAGTCCCTGGATCGCTCCAAGGAGGATGGCTTCGAGGATTCCCATTCAGAGTGGGTGGTTACGGTCTAGAGTTTGAAGTTCAGCCCCAGTACGAGACCCCAATCTTCATCCAAAACAACTTCACCGAGGGCATCGACAAAGTCGGACAACTCCCATTTGACGCCGGCGGTGCCACCGATTTCGATATCGGTGTCGTCATCGTCGAACTCATCGTCCGCAAGCGCCGCGCTTCTGAGTCGCGGTGGATCGAACGCGTCGACCGCATCGTACGACTCATGTTCCAGTCTGACGTTGACTGACCCATACGGCGCCAGGATGCCACCACCTTCGATTGCATAATCGCGTGAAATAATCACCGATGCGCCCAACGCGAACACCGAGACGTTGCTGATGTCATAGAATGAACCGCGCGCACCAAGGGCCATATCGAGCGGGTCGTAACCGGCCGACATGACGTTCCATTTCAAATCGCCGCCCAGGATGAGACCGGCATCGGATCCCCGTGCATCGGGATCGATCAATCCGGCCTGCAGGCCAAAGTCCATGTTGGTGGACAAGCCACGGCGATATTGCCCAAACAACGTGGTGAAACCATCGAAGATCCCGATGTATCCGCCGACATCATTGGCGCCGCGCACCAGTGTGCGGGCGGTGGACACCTGGCCGAAGAATTTCGCGTGTGACTGATTCACACTGAACGCCATCACGATTAGCAGACTGCCGCCAATGATCGAAAGCAATCTTGTCCTCTTCACAATACCCTCCATCGTCGCAGCCGGACTCTGACGTGTCAACATGGCTATTGTACGTCGGGGCCCCCTGCCGGGTTTCCGCACACGGAAACGCCGATGCCGCCATGGACGTTGGTGCGACGTGGTGACAAGATACGCACCCCTCTCCGCCGCGCAACGTCGCATTCTCAATGCTGATGCATGAACAAATGAGTCAGGTAGAAAATCCCGACACCGAGGATGATGCCCAGTGGCGCCCACGCACTGCGCCGCCGGTTAATCTCAGGCAGCAGATCAGTCGCGGACACATACAGCAGAGAGCCCACAGACACTCCGAGCGCCGGTCCCAACCACCGTTCGGCGGGCAGTAACATGTAAACTACCCCGCCGATCAGCGTCCCCACACCGACAATGGCCGACGCGGTCAATGACGTCGAGCGTCCGCCACCAGTGGCCCCCACAACCGATGCGGCCGTAAATCCGGCAGGAATCTTGTGCCACACAACTGCTGCGAGAACCAGGAGCCCAAGGGCAGCATCGACATCCCACGACGCCACAATCGCGACTCCGTCGGTGACCGAATGCATCAGCAGGCCACCCGTGGCCGCCAGTCCGACGCGCGGGGACAGGCCTTCGTGTCGCTCGTGGCCATAGTGGAAATGCGGTGTGAGGATATGCTCGAAGATGTGAACGAAAAGGAATCCGCCCAGAATCCACAGCGCCACGTCGTGCGTGCGTTCCGTGGCCTCCGGCAGGATCTCCGCCAACGCCACCGCGAGCATAAAGCCCGCACCAGTCCCAATGAGAAAGCGCAGGGATTCCTGCTCCCATTGCCGCCGGAGCACATACATCGCTCCGCCCGCCACATTGGCCAGTGCCGCCACTATGAGAAACATGAAGATCTTCATCATCCAGTCACGTCCCGAACGTGGGCGGAGAATACATGCAGCACTCGGCCAATAGCAAGACCTTGTCGGTCCCCAATAACAAGAAATAGACAAGCGGTCAGACGACCGCTTGTCCATCACATCGGAATCTTAAATGCGATATTTGCGCAAATGTCGGTAACGGACGGCTTAGATACCTTTGGATTCTTCGGTGTCTTCTTGAGCCTGTTCTTCGGAATGCTCTTTGAGTTC
>WJJR01000071.1 GCA_014729565.1 Candidatus Zixiibacteriota bacterium
GGTGGGCCTGTACCGAACGCCGAAGCACCCGGCCGCCGCCTACCGCCACAAGGGCTGCGGTGGACGCTTCCGCTTCGAGCGAGGTGGGTGAGTGAGCGTCCACCTGGCGGAGAGACTCCGTCCAGGTCAGCGGGCGCGGGCGCGCCGTTCCAGCAGGCGCCGCCGGCGCCGCTCCAGATCGTCGTAGGCCGCGCCCCCCGTCCGATCTGCGGCCTCGACGGCCGCGAGTGCCCCGTCCAGATCGCGCCTGCGGTGCTCGAGATGCTTGGCCAGTTCCTCCGCCGCTTCAGTGCGTGTTGGCTCGCCGTTGGCAACATGCTCCCACTGTTCATGTGCATCATCGTACAGACGTTCCCTTTTGAGAATCCGCCCGCGCAGTTCGTGCACCTGCAACAATTGCTCGCGACCGAGTACGCGTCCCTCCGCCGCACTCAATGCCGCCAGAGCCGCTTCGGGGTTGCGTTTGCGAAACCAGAAACGCGCCAGGGCGATCAAATCGTCGGGATCGGCGAATGTGGGGGGAAGGGCATGCGCATGGGTTGACAGCCAGAGCGCATACACAAACAGTGATACGACATCCAGACGGTTGTGCTCGAAGACGGCGTGCAGCCTGGGACTGAACCCCTCACGCAGATACTGGAAATACACCTCGGGCACTTCCGCACCCGGGAGGTCCTCGATGCGGGCAAAACGCAACAGGCGCTCCTCGACATTGCCGAGATTACACTCGATGATGCGTCCCTTGAACAATGCGCGCGTCGGGTGAAGCAAGTCGAGATGCGGCGAGTCACGAAAACCCGAATCGATGCGCCAGAAATTGAAGCGGCTTTCGATCAGCGGCAGATCGAAGGCCGCGCCATTGTAGGTGACCAGTGCGCCGGCATCGGCAAAGCGATTGGCCAATGCATCAAGCTTGCCGGCCTCCTCGGCCAAATCGGGCAGAAAGTACTGGTCGACCGTGAAACCATCGGCGGTCAGTCTTCCGACAGCGGTCAGGAACGAGACGGTCCCGACACCGCCCGACAGCCCGGTCGTCTCGCAGTCGACAAACAGGCAGTCACGTAGCGGAACACGCTCACCGGAGCCATCAAAAGGTATCGGAATATCGGCACTGTAGGGATCATCGCAGATCAGTGAAACCAGCGTTTCGCCCCACGGGTCGTTAGGATTGTAATTGGTGGACCGTCGCCAGTACTCACCCCGTCGTCCCTTCTCCCGGACCGCACCGACCGACTCGGGACCGCCGACATCGACCGGCCGCTTGGTCGAGCGTTCGGCGTGACGGTCCAGACCCAGTGCCTCGGGGGTAAGATTCCCCGTAATGCGCGCCAGGCGTCTGGCCATGGAGTTGGGGTCGCGGTCAGGCATAGTCTAAATGTGTGATGATCAGCGTACGGTGCAAATCATTAATTGCGGGGTATTCGAGACATCACGGCCCGGGAGTGTGGACCTGATAGCGGCTTTATTTGTGGTGAGTCCGCCGCGGAAGATCGAGCCATCCATAAGAGCCAAATTGGCTGGAACAGACACGGGGTGTCAGGTGCCCCGCGCGACTATGCGGTAGTGAACATGCTTTGCTTGCGACGCGCGGTGCACCTGACCTACATTTGGACCACGATTAGAATTCTCACATTCTATTCGTCTGATTCATTGCTCGCTCGCAATCGCGCGAGTTGGGCGAGGACGAATGGGTCGGATTCCCCGGCGAGACGGTCGGTGAGGAGTTCGAGATCTTCTTCTGCGGAGTCTACTGATAGTCCCTCGAGTGCAAACCCGCGGATCATTGGGTCGGGGCTGTTGAGCATGTCGAGCAGAATACCGTGAGCGAGTTCGGTGTCGCAATGGCCAAGCGCGACAATGGCGGCGTGGCGGGCGATGCCCTTATTCGTGTGCACGGCATCCGCCACTTCCGCAGTCGGCGGCTCGCTCAAGTTGCCAATCGCAAAAATGGCGGTTTGACGCACGCCGAAGGAGGGATCGGCGAATGCATCGATGAGGGCATCGGCGGCCATTGGGTCCCCGATTCGTCCTAACGCAACCACAATACTCTTGCGAACTTCAGGGTCGGGTTCGTTGGGGAGACGATCGAGCAACGGTTGCGCCGCGCGCTGATCGGCGATCTTCCCCAGAGCCGTGGCGATACCGGAACGAACCAGAAAATCGTCGTGCCCGATGTGTTTAACTAATGCCGGAGTCGCTGAGGAATCACCAATTCGCCCCAAACTCCGCGCGGCGTTCTTCGGCATGTACTCGCCGGCCGAATCGAGATAGGGTGTCACATACGGGACCGCCACCGCACCGATGCCCTCGAACAATTGCGCGAGTGTCAGACGTTCGCGCGCATCGGTCGCGTCGAGTTTGCGCGCCAGCCAGGGCGCGGCCTTCTCCCCCATCGCGACCAGTGAGTCTTTGGCGGGCTGCACCATCTCGCGGTGACGCACACTGCCCGACGATGCGTAGATAAACAGACTGTCGACGCGGGCCGAATCGGACGGTACGGCCCATACGCTTCCACATCCGGTCGCAATCAGAACGAGAAGAAGCATGAGTGCACGCCCGTGACTCATGTTACTCCTCCTCCGTGGTCGGCATCGGTTCCGGCACGAGCCAGAGCGAATCGGCATCGACGCCGATGCCCCAACGTGAATTGCCAATCCACACCTTGCCCTCACTCCCGGGACCGGAATACCGATCAAAGCCGCTCAGATCGAGGAACAGACCGATGGAGCCGTACTCACGGCGCGGGTTGCCGTAGCCATGGGTGTTCTTGTCCGACGTAACCTGGTAACCGTCATCACCGGCCATGTCGATCAGAACACCAACACCATTGGCCGATCCCGCCGCCTGCGACAGATCGGTTGCACTGTAGCGATCGTTGCCGCTCAGATCGATCAGGAAACCGGGCGCCCAGTCATGGCCACACCCCTGGGATACACCTTTCGATTCGTAGCGATCATCGCCACCGGCATCGAGCAAGCATCCGGCGGTCAGGTGTGTGGCCGAGCCTTGCGCGTACTGGAAGGCGACATATTGATCGTTCCCACCGCCATCGTAGACACCGCCGAACGCCCACCAATACGAACATCCCTGACCAAAGATGTCGGCGCTGTAGAGATCGTTGCCGTTGTTGTCGAGCAAGAGGCCGATTCCGCCCGAGAAATGCGGACGGATCCCGTAGGCGAATCCCTGTCCCAATGACAGGTAATGATCGCGATAGCGGAGGATGTCTTCGTATTTGCCGCCGCAGTAGTACAGATCGTTGCCACCGTCGTCCGCCAGCACGCCTACGCCGGCGGCGAAGCCAAATCCCTGCGAGAAGAGACGGCTGGTGTATTGGTCGGTGTCCCTTCCCCTGTCCATGCAGAGGCCCAATCCGAATCCACCGGCGCCCTGTGTACAAATATCACCGAGATAGATATCACGGCCGTCGAGATCGAGCAGCACACCCACACCAAACCAGCCACAGCCAAGCGAGAAATCGCCCGTGCGATAAAGATCATCACCGGCGAAATCAATCAGCATGCCCCAGCCGAACTGTGCGGCGCCATAGACAAAATGGCCGGCGGCGGCGTACTCATCGTTACCGCCGTAGTCGAGAATCAGGCGGTTTTGTCCCGGTGCCAGCGGTGTGAGTTCATAACGGTCGTTACCGCCGGGATCGATGATGAGGGTCGCATTGCCGGTGAAGACATCGTCGCCATCGGAACCGAACACGATCAATCCGGCATCGGTCTCGATGCGGCGCATCGCCGTCAGTGGCGGCGGCGCGCCGGGCAGCCATTCAATCAATTTGTCGACGGCCGGAACGCCGTGTGTAAAAACCCATTTCCAGTCGATATCTCCGGCTAGATCAGCGAACCGGACGGCATAGCTGTCTTCCAATTGCTGCAGTGAGTCGAGCACTTCGGCTGACTTGTTCTTGTCTTCTTCATCTTCGAGAACGAATTCCGGTGTTTGCTCGATAACAAAAGCGCGATCATCGGAGTTCAGATCGCTCAGCACCATGTCGACCCAGTGATGATTGGACAATGCCCATAGCGCGACTCGGAGGTAGTTCGACCAGCCCTCCGGCCAATTCGTCAGTTCGCGCTGTAATTCTTCCGGTACTCCCGATGCTGTTGGGTCCGGGATGGATGATTGATCAATCTCCCCGACGGCAAGTTGGGCCAGAGGGATGAGTTCCGGACGCACGGTCGACTGTGCAGCGGATGTGCCGAACAAGTCGTTCGCGGTACTTTCCAGAAATACCGGCATCTGGTCGGGCCGGCGCATCATTGAGTCGACCAGTGTGAGGCGGCAGGAGTCGCGCTTGTAGTAATCATCGCGCAATGCAAGATCATCGGGCGTGAGGCGAATGTACGAGAGCGCCTTGGCGATGGCGTCTGTCGGCCACCAGTAGGTGGTGTCCGCAATGGCTGTGCTATCATGATCGGGGCTCTGGGCAAAGACAGAACTCGAGATGACTAATGTGAGCACAAGCGAGAGCCATCCTGTTCGTCCACAAGTCATGACAGACTGAATAGAGACGGATGGGATCGCCGTCAATTGTTTTTCGGGCAAGAGGCTTTGACGAGACTGCAGGATTCGTACGCCGAGCCGCGGCTCGGCGGGCCGCTCAGGTGCGGACAGTGGGGCCGTTCGCCGGCTCGCCTTTGGCCAGGCGCTCGATGGTTTCGCGGAGGAGCTGGAGATGGAACGGTTTGGCGAGCATGGCATCAACACCGCTGTCGCCCAATTGATCGTCGTTGAATTGCGCACCCCAGCCGGAGATGACCACAACCGGGATTTGTGGCTGATGCATCTTTGCCGCACGGGCCACTTCCCAGCCGGTGACATCGGGCATCCCGAGGTCCGTGACGACGACGTTGTACTCGTTCTTTTCGATGGCATCGATCGCATCAGAACCGTGGCTGAAGCTGTCGACTCGGTGTCCGGCGTCCTCCAACGCTTCGGAAACGACGTCGAGGATGATGTGGTCATCATCGACGACCAACAGGTTCAGCGTATCGACCTTTTGATGGTCGCCCGAGTCACGGCTCGACTTGGCGCCTTCCTTAAACACCGGCAATTCGATACGGAAGGTTGTCCCGACACCGGGGGTGGACTCGATAGTAATCGTCCCTTGATGGCTCTTGATGATGTCCTGGACAACGGTCATGCCGAGCCCGGTGCCCTCGCTGCCCTTCGTGGTGAAGAACGGCGCGAAAACCTGTTCGACTTCATCGGGTGTCATGCCGCGGCCTTCGTCGCGAACCGCCAGACGGCAGAGACCGCCGGAGCGGCTGGTTTCAAACGAGAGCCGTCCCCCCTGGTCCATAGCATCAAGCGCATTGCGGACCAGATTCGCGATCGCGTCGACAAGCTGCGCGTGCATGCCCTTGACGACAACGTCCTGTCCGAGCCGCTTATCAACCTGGTAGGAGACGCCCCGTTTCTGCGCCTGGGATTCCCAGCGGTGCCGGGTCACCTCAAGAGCATCATCGATGATGCGGTTA
>WJJR01000072.1 GCA_014729565.1 Candidatus Zixiibacteriota bacterium
ATGATTAGAATTCCGTTCCGGTTTTCGGAAACGTAGCATGGCCAGTTCGACTCCGCTCACTGCAAGCGTCTCGGCCAAGCGGCACGGGCGAGGCGCCCGTACTACATCGCGTGTTCAATCGGAAGATAGTTCTGACAATCGTTATAATTGTCTCATTCAGTGACATCATCTGGTCTGGAGTCAACACACGACATTTTCACGAGGCCCTGACGGTCTGTCGATGTAGTCGACAGACCGTCAGGGTGGGATTCGACTCAACCGCGACAATTCCCCAGAGAATATGCAAAACGCCCCGCTCGATACTCCGAACGGGGCGCTGATCATACTGCCTGTCTAAGACCACCTACACATCCAAGTTCCTGACATACTTCGCGTTCTGCTCGATGAACTCCCGCCGCGGCTCGACTTTGTCGCCCATCAGCATCGTGAAGATGTGATCGGCTTCGGCGGCATCCTCCAACGAGACTTGCAGGAGTGTACGAGTCTCCGGGTTCATCGTCGTCGTCCAGAGCTGCTCGGGGTTCATTTCACCGAGACCTTTGTAGCGCTGCAGCATCACGCCGGTCCCTTTGCCGCCGCCGATCTCCTGCACGAGACGGTCTTTCTCCTCATCGGTGAATGCATACCCTTCCTTATTGCCCTTCTTCACGCGGAACAGTGGCGGTTGCGCGATATACACATTGCCGCGCTCGACGAGATCCTTCATGTGACGGAAGAAGAACGTCAGGAGCAGTGTCCGAATGTGGGATCCGTCGATATCGGCGTCGGTCATGATAATCACCTTGGCGTAGCGCACCTTCTCCGCATCAAAATCGTCGCTGCCAAACCCGGTGCCCAACGCCGTGATCATTGCCCGCACTTCGGTGTTGGTGAGGATCTTATCCACCCGCGCCTTCTCGACATTGAGGATCTTGCCCTTGAGCGGCAGAATCGCCTGGAAGCGACGGTCGCGTCCCTGCTTGGCGTTACCGCCCGCCGAGTCACCCTCGACGATGAATATCTCACACGATTCCGGATCGGTCATCGAGCAGTCGGCCAGCTTGCCGGGCAAGCCGCCCGAATCGAGCGCCGACTTGCGTCGCGTCAGCTCGCGCGCCTTGCGTGCCGCTTCGCGCGAACGGCCGGCGGAGATCACCTTCTCAATGACCTTCTTGGCCACCGACGGCGTCTCTTCCAGAAAATCCCAGAGCCCTTCGCCGACAATCGACTCGACAATCCCCTTCACTTCTGAGTTGCCGAGCTTGGTCTTGGTTTGCCCTTCAAACTGCGGATCGGGTACACGCACCGCCACCACCGTCGTCAGGCCCTCGCGGCAATCCTCACCGGTGATCTGGAAGCCGACATTCTTGAGCAGGTTGTTCTTCGAGGCGTAGTAATTCAGCGTGCGTGTCAACGCAGCCTTGAATCCAACGAGGTGGGTGCCACCCTCGATCGTGTGGATGTTGTTGACGAAGCTGAAGATGTTCTCGACGTAGCTGTCGTTGTACTGCAGGGCGATTTCCACCTGCAATCCATCGCGCTCACGCTCCAACACGATCGGCTTACGGTGCAGCGCCGTCTTGTTCTCATTAAGATACTCGACAAACTGCCCCAAGCCGCCGTTGTACTTGAAGACGTGCTGCTTGTCATTGGCCACGTCGGTGATTTCAATCTTGAGACCTTTATTCAGAAAAGCCAGCTCGCGCATCCGCGCGGTGAGCATGTCGAAGGAGAACTTGGTTTTCTCAAAGATCTCCGAATCGGGCATGAAACGCGTGGTGGTCCCGGTCTTCTGACGTTTACCGATCTTCTTGACCGGTCCGGTCGGCTCGCCGCGGACATAGGACTGCGAGTACGCCATCCCATCGCGCCAGGCTTCAACGGTGCATTCCTCGGAGAGCGCGTTGACAACCGACACACCAACACCATGCAGACCACCCGAGACTTTGTAGGTCTGGTGATCAAACTTGCCGCCGGCATGCAGCATGGTCATGACAACTTCAAGCGCCGGCTTCTTCTGTGTGGGATGCATGTCGACCGGAATGCCGCGTCCGTTGTCCGACACCTCGACCGAACCATCTTCCAGCAAGTTCACTTTGATCGTATCGCAGAATCCGGCCATGGCCTCGTCGATCGAGTTGTCGACCACTTCATAGACGAGGTGGTGCAGGCCACGCTGGCCCACGTCGCCGATGTACATCGCCGGACGGCGCCGGACCGCTTCCAGACCCTTGAGGATCTGGATCGCTGTCGCGTCGTATGCTGGTGCCTGGGTTAACTTTTCTTTGGTCTTTGCCACGTCGTCTTCCACGATTTCGGCCATTGCCGATTCCTCCACGCCACTGTCGCCACGCGTGCGTGCCGACTTAAGGTATTCTGTCTGCCAATCCGCCGTTGGCGGATAAAACCCATCAATCCCGGATAGGGCCTGGGATTGTGAGTACTGCCCCCTCTTTCATGCGGTAATGCCGGCCATCGGCTAACTCACGGCCCGGTAAACAAGATGTCCGAGACCACTTCGCCACCCAAACGACCGTTTAATATCTCAATAATGGCCTCGCGGCGGTAGAGTAATTCCTGCCGCCATTCCGGCGAATCGACCGCTATAAACACCCGTCCGAACTCGTTGCGGGTCACCCGGCTGTGCTGGGCGACCTCCGGCCCCATGATCTCCGGCCACAGGTGTTCAACCGAGGCCTCCTTAACCCGTTTGGCAACTCCGGACTGAGCCAATTGCCGGTTCAGAATACTGGCAATCAGTTCAGGTTTCGCCACTCTGCACTCCTGCTCCCCAGACGGTCCGAAATCACCATAACTAACTATTATACAATCAGATGTACGTTTCGACAAGGCCTTTTGTGGGATATTTAAGGTCCATGATTTCCTCCACAAATGAGAGATGTAGGAGTGCTGGGTTCCTCGGCACGGAATAGCTGGCCCGCCTGAGTGTAACTTCTACAAAGCACGACACATTGCACCAACTCTCACGTCCACGGAGGGAGGCTTGTGTGCGCTCGAAATTGATGATCGCCTTCTGCCTGGTCGTGGTCATCCCGCCGATAGGCGTCGGTGCCACCTCGCCGTTTGAAAGCAGTATTGCTGACCGCGGCCCTGTCCCTGATTCGATTCGTGGCTACTACGGTGCCGCATGGGTACTCGTTCACCGCTTTCCCC
>WJJR01000011.1 GCA_014729565.1 Candidatus Zixiibacteriota bacterium
AATTGGACAACCGGAGAACCTTGGCCGCCAGTGATTGGTCGGCGGATAGGACGCGCGAGAGTTGGTTGATGTCAGTGTTGAGATCGTTGGTCAGCCCCATGACTGAAGACACAACGGTCGGTGAGGCCGGCAGTTCTCCGATGGTTTCGACGATTCGATCCAAAAGTGTTGGCTTTGACGCAGTTAGAGTGGTCATAATCGTCCTCGATGTCAGGTGAATGACTCATTCGGAGTATCGGCATCCCAAACCGCCGACTTCAGGCATCTTCACCATTCCGGAATCTATTGGAAGTTGTAGATTGCCAATCAGTACGGAGGACTGGTGATGTCCGCAGGGGCACCCGAGAACGAGATCAAACACGATGACTGCAACTCGCCAGCAAACCAGCGTTGCCGACTATTTCGACCGCGAGGCCGAGCGATTTCCACTGATCGGGGCCAAAGATCGTGGCATGATCTCTCGCATGGTTGACCGCCTCTTTCGCCGCAGCATTCGGCTGCGGTTCGAACGTGTTATGGAGCTGTGCCGGCCGATTGAGGGACGCACCGTCCTCGATATCGGCTGCGGGACGGGGACATATGCGATCAGATTGGCACAACGGGGAGCATCGCACGTATTGGGAATCGATCCGGCGCCGCGGATGATTGAACTGGCGCGGGAGCGGGCCGAGGCCAGAGGTGTAGCCCCGCAGTGCACATTTGAGGTCACCTCCTTGAAGGATCTGACCATTGAAAAACCGTTCGACTACATCGTCGTGATGGGTGTCCTCGATTATATCTCCGATGCCGCGCCCTTTGTTCAGAAAGCGATTCAGGCCACAGGCATACGGGCCTGTTTCAGCCTGCCGCGATATGAAGGGCTACTGGCCTGGCAGCGGCGACTGCGGTATCGAAACCGTTGCCCACTATACATGTACCGGGAATCGGACGTGACCGATTTGTTCGCTGCGACCGGGGCGTCGTATCAGATCGAACGGTTGGCGCGGGACTGGTTCGTGTCCGTGGAATATTCCACAGGTGCAACCACCTAGGGAAGGCCCAAACCCGTAACAAATGAATGCGTACTCTGTGTTGGAACGACTGAGACGTATTTGACTCTTAGGGGGCGACTGGCTTCGACGGAGTCGCTGAAGGGAGGTTTGCCCGCCGAGGTCCCCATCACACCTCGTTAAACCGTTGGGAACCAAAAGAAACGCAGACGACTATTCGTATGCGATGGCTGCCTAACATCTGTTAGGGCAAGCCCGACAGTCCGTCGGCCCGCCTTCGGCGGACGGCTGATCGTCGAGAATGAAGGCTAGTCGGAGGTAGCGCCCGAGGATCTCCGGCAAAACTAAATCGGGATAGTCGTGACGGCAGCCTGTCGTTCGGCGGCCGACACGGCGAATAAAAAAAGATCGACTATGCGGGTAGACGGCCTCTTATAGGCACTTTCGGACGGGGGTTCGATTCCCCCCGCCTCCACCAAGTTAACTCATTATAAGACAGTTGCTTAACGCTAGGCGGGGGGTATTATACCCCACACCTCTGCGTTTTCACCGTGTATCACCCAGTAACATGCAATAACGTGAGATAATTCACGTTACAATTCTGCCACAATCATCAAGGCTCTTCAACGCCGCATTCATGATCTGTGACGCCGTTCCGAAACATGCAGCCAGCAGACTACCGGGACTCAGCGAGCTCGGAGCTCGCCAGCTGGTAGCACCGTGAGAGCGCGACAGATTTGAGGGAGCCGATCTTGCGGCTGTGGTCCAAAATAGCGAAGTGCTGGAGACTGTACCACGCCCTCTTTGGAGAATTCGCTCGAGTGCGGGCCTGAACCGGGTACCGATGTGGGATCGACAATTCTCGCGGTGTTCGATGACACGTAGGGTGGTCCAATCCAGATTGCGCAAGAGTAACCCCGTTCTCAGCGGTCGGCAATGTCTATTGAGTAGCTATATTGTTGGACCTGGGCTCAGACTGGTTTGTCAATATCGCGACCTTCCATCGTTTTCGCTCTCATTAATGGGTCTCCCTCGATTGATTTCGCCAGCGCGCAAGTGCCCCGTCTTGATTGACCCTCGCTGGACTGCGCCTGAAGATTATGGGTCTCTGCTGCATGCCCTTAATGCCCATCCGGAGCACGAACCACCTTGCGAATGCTCTTGATCCGTAATACCCTCCGCGCGGCAACAAACCCACTTTAGAGGTTTCCCTGTTCGTTATCATCCTCAAAACCGCCTTCCATCTGCAAGAAGGGCCGGGCCACTCGATGAACCCGCAGCTCGAAGAGGTCGGGACGCGCAGAGTGTCCTGCGATATCGAGCTGCCATCGAGGGCCGACGAGTTGATGGCGCTCGACGTCCGCATAGAGGATACCTTCCTCCGCCTCCAATGGGCCAGCCACAATCTTCCCGTCGGGATCCACGATCAGGCTGAGGCCGGGGTTGATCCAACCCTCGACACTTCCAAGATAGGCTTCCTTGAACTCGAGCGCGTCCGGGATGTCGTCCTTATGGAACGACTGACACGCTGACACGACGAAACACCGCCCTTCCTTGGCGACGTGTTGCATCGTCGGGATCCAGGGCTGACCACGGTCCCAGGTTGGAGCCGCGTGGATCTGCTCACCCCAGGCCGACAGCGCATACCGGGCGAGAGGCATGTAGTTCTCCCAACAAAGCAATCCGCTGAGCCGCCCGAACGGGAGGTCAAAAACCTCAAGATCACACTCCGCCCCTTGGCCCCACACCAGTCGCTCGCCAGTCGTCGGGATGAACTTCCGGTGCTTTCCCAACACATGACCGTCGGCTCCAATGTAAAGTATCGTGTCGTATAGGGTCGAATTGCTGCTCTCGGCGTTCCTCTCGTTCACCCCCATAACGACGGTAATGCGGCAGTCGGCGGCTACCTGGGCGAGGCGAGTGATCTCCGGCCCCGGAATGGAAACCGAATTTCGGTGGAGTAGTGCATATAGAGTCCTGAGCGCATGGGTTTGGCCAGGCGGCACAAACCATACCCAGATTGGAAAGCCTGGGACAAACGCTTCTGGGAACACAGCCAGCGTCGCGCCGGCCGCGGCAGCCTCCTCAATTAACCGACATGCTTTGGTAATCGTCGCATCCAGATCCATGAAGACCGAGGATGCCTGTATTGCAGCGATCTTGGTCGATTCGATTCCCAAGGTTGGCCTATTCCTTTCTGCGGCGCTGCTCAACTACCGTGTAAATTATCCCACCCGGCCCCGAAGCCAGGCCGCCTGATACGTAATCGCACAAACAATAATTCCCTCAGCCGGTCTCACAAAGATATGTGGGTGGGCTGACGCAGAACAGGCCCTTTGGATCGAGTGTTGGTCAGGTCGCCTGTCCAGGCACTCAGGTAAACCATCGATCAAGCTCGGAGGGACACCAAGCCGGCCATATGGCTGACAGGAAAGACCATAACGATACGGTCACCATACGATGTGAGCTATCGTCTCTCCAACACGCGTTGCGGGTTGGACTCCTCCCGCCTCCACAAGTCCCTCCGCGGGTAATAAACGCAACGCGTCACGGAATCGACTGCGGATAAACACAGACGCAGAGTTACGGCAAGCCAGTTCGGCCTGGCTAACTCTAACCGTTTCCCGTTGGCTGAGAGGCAGACAGGCCGTGCGATGGCAAGACAGAGAACAGGATAATTCCCTCTCTGTGTGCCAACATTCAACTAATGATCATGTCCCTTGTGAGAGATCTTGAGGAAGTCGATTGTCTTCTGAGCGTGGTCATGGATCTTGGCAATCGTAGCTTCATCGGTCGAACTGACCACCATAATGTCACTCGCAACAGTCATCACATTTTCTGCTTTTGCGCCGGTCTTCAGGAGCGCGGCTAGGGACGTGCAATAACCGCAAACCTCAATCGCTTCGCCTTTGACCACTTTGCCCAGCGTTTCCTTCATCCGGGCTTTGGCACCTTCAAACTGTTTCTGGAATTTGGGCTTGACGGTTGAAACGGTCATGACACCGGTTGCGGTCAAGTGATGTTCCCAAGTCATGTTCTCCATCAGACCGTCCACAGACGAGACATTCTTGCAGATCGGGCAGTTGTCCATATCCACCCACGGGCCACTCGCTCCAGCGGAGGCAACGACCGCGAGAAGAGTCAGGATTACCACTGATACAGCTCTCATTCTTCGTACTCCTTCGACAAAGAGTTAAATGTACGTATCTGATCACAGGATTGTCAGAGACGCCTCATGAAAGGCTAAACTATACTTAACTCGTCCGTTTTCCAAGCTGCTAAACTCATCTTTTCATGTTAAATTAGGGCGCTCCGGGTCCCGGTCAACTCGCTGCCCTGTCTGGGCAAGCTTGAGTTCTGGTTCGTGTACGTAGCGACTCATTGCCACAATCCTGCCACAATACGCTGTAAGTCTTTGTCCGACAATACGCATCGGGGGTTCGATTCCCCCCGCCTCCATTCTGCTTCGCGACCTTGCGCTTCGCGCAGTGTCGCTTCGCAGAACGAGTTCTTTGGCATTCCGGATACGGTGGTATCCACGACGAGCGAAGCAGAATGCCCTACCTTGCACGTCTTGCCTCCGGCCGGACGTGCGGAGTAGGGCCGTCCTGATACAGCCGTAGTGCTCGTTGAAACTCCTGATATAACTGCAGATGAAAGTGATTGCGTGGGGCCCTGACGGCTTGCAGCATGCCCGCGATCGGGATACTTGGTTGTGCTCACACACTGATGTCGTCCGAGGGGGGCGATGAAATACGTCTATCTACTCCGCAGCCGGTCGCAGCCCACAAAGACCTACATCGGGATCACTGACAATCTCGATCAACGATTGCTCGAACACAACTCGGGCAAGTCGATACACACGTCGCGTTTCAAGCCGTGGCTTATCGAAGTCGCGATCTGCTTCGTCGATGATGAACGCGCCAGCGCATTCGAACGCTATTTGAAATCCGGCTCCGGGCACGCATTCGCCAAGCGCCATCTGTGGACGTCAAAAGGCTTGGGTGCGTCAGGCACGCTCCCCAATCCCTCACCCGCCCCTACCACATCGAATTCCAGCAGTTATCGCTAACGGGCGGTGTCATTCGCGCGTTCTCTCTTATATTTGCCTCGCCGGAGCAACCAATTTCGGTACGCTGGCTTTTGTTGAACGCTGATTGACCGGCCAGCCATCTGTACGACAACGCTGTTCTGCTCAGGCACTGAGGAGATTGACGATGACCGCATCTGAAGACACTGGCACAGCAGCCTCTCAACTCCGGCGCGTCACACAGGCGCTGCAGCGCTTCATTCATGTCGAAGCGGCCGGCGGCGTGGTGCTTCTGGTATGCACCCTCTTTGCCCTCGCATTCGCCAACTCCCCGCTCTCTTATGAATTCCTCTCGATCTGGAAGACCGAACTCGGACTCTCTCTGGGTGCGATCGAGTTCTCCCATTCCCTCAAGCACTGGATCAACGACGGTCTGATGGCGATTTTCTTCTTCGTCATCGGATTGGAAGTGAAGCGGGAACTGACGCTTGGTGAGTTGCGCGATCCGCGCCAAGCGGCCTTGCCGATCGTCGGCGCCATCGGGGGAATGATCGTTCCCGCCGGCATCTATCTCGCGCTCCAGGCCGGCGAGCCGGGAATGCGCGGGTGGGGTGTTCCGATGGCCACCGATATTGCCTTTGTCGTGGGCTGTATGGCCATCCTCGGGAAACGCGTGCCACGCGGTCTGCGTGTAATGATCCTGTCTCTGGCTATCGCCGACGACGTTGGAGCGATCCTGGTCATTGCCATCGGTTACACGGATTCGATCAATCTGCTGTCGCTGGCACTGGGTGTGGTTGGCATTGGGGCGGTTCTTGGCCTGTCGCGGCTGGGCGTACGGCGTGTTTCGATCTATGTCATCGTCGGGTCGCTGGTGTGGCTGGCGTTTCATGAATCCGGGGTGCATGCCACCATTGCCGGTGTGATTCTCGGATTGTTGACACCGTCCAGGAGCCATGGATCGCCCGCACGCGTGGGCGAGGCACTGAACTGGCTCCAGAGAATCTTCGAAGGACACGACCGCGGTCATCACGAACGGCCCGACGCCGTGCGCGGTGCCCGCCAAGCCATACGTGAGACAATTTCCCCGCTCGAATACCTGGAGAATACGCTGCACCCCTGGGTTGCCTTTCTCATCATGCCGGTGTTTGCACTGGCCAATGCCGGCGTTCCCATTGTGCTCAGTGATCTGACACATCCGGTTGCGGTCGCGACCGCCGCGGGTCTTGTGATCGGCAAGCCACTGGGAATTACCCTGATGGCGGTGCTCGCGGTCCGCTTCGGGATTGCGTCTCTTCCGGAATCTGTCACCTGGCGCCAAATCATCGGCGGTGGCCTGCTCGCGGGTATCGGGTTTACCATGGCGTTGTTCATCGCCAGCCTGGCATTTGAGGGTGAGCTTCTCAACGCCTCCAAGGTTGGCATCCTCGTCGCTTCCGCATTGTCCGCCATAGCCGGCTTTGCGATTCTCGCGACCGGCGGAGCCAAGCGGGTGGATTAAGTTCCTGACTCGACACATGGATCTGGTCAGGGTTCCATTCTGATTGAGGGTGGGCTTTGCCCACCAATCCTCTGTCTCTCTGTTCGAGGGTGCGACATGGTGGGTAGAGCCCACCCTGCAGGACTCTGTGTAACGTAGAGATTGATTCCGTGGGAAAAGAAGTGTGAAAAAGTGTCAGATTCTTCGTGTCGTAGGAGAAAACAGCAGAAAAGAGTTAACTTCTATCCGTATTTCAGGATGCAGCTATTCACAACCGGGGATGTTCCGTAATAGACAAGACAACGGGGAAATCACATGTCATCAGCAACTTACACCAGAGATCGTAAGCGAGTCATCGTCCACCGGGATCTTAGAGACTTCACCTATCTCGGATGCCCACTGACTAAGAACCGGTCCCCCTGGTGCTTCCGTCTGTGCGTCCCGACTGCCGCCGGAACCGGCTTTTGCGGACGCGTGGCGCCGCATGGAATGAAGAGCCGGATCCAGCAGGGAATAGCGGATTACCGGAAGATCCAGAACGATCAATCGACCCGTGTATAATCATCACGTCGCGGAGGGGTGCCACTGCTACTGACCTTATCCAGCCTCCAGCCTCCTCTTCAGCCGTATAAGCGCAGCCTTGTTTGCCGCAATGTTTGATAAGGTCCCCTCGTAGGTGCCAATCCCACGGAATCGCGGAAAGCTCAGTCTCGCTTTCGCTATCGAGTAACACAGCGAAATGTTGAGGTAGTTGTAGAGCAGAATGATCGTCTGGACAAAGCTGGTCGGTACACGAACAAGGCCAATCATGTTCGCGGTTCGCTCGTTGATGACGTAGCTCGTTCCCCGCACCCGTAGCTGATCCCGGTCGCAATCTCGATGGGACTCCAACAAGTTCAGCAGGCCGTCCACATACCCCAGTAGAACCTGATTGGTTCGCAGTCGTCCATTCAGGCTATGGTCGACTGCATAGATATAGTCCAGCAAGGTTCCGCCATGAATCGTGATCACGCCCTCCTTTTCACGTTCCGCCAGAAACAGGGGGGAGTAGTAGATCAATTGTCCCCGTTCCTTAAGAGATGGAACATCGAAGAAGGGAGCGACAATCGAAAATGTCAGAGCGATGGACAGAAATGGAAGCGGGTACAGGTCTGTGGCAAACGCCATCCACGCCACCGCGGCGTTCAGCACAACAGCCGACGCGCCAATCGAGACTTGGATTGTCCGTCGCTGCCGCTTCGTCTTGGAGTAGAATCGGTGTTCGTGGTTTTGCACAACTCGTTGCTCCTTGAGAACACAATGGATGACAAACAATCCACCTGATGCAGAATAGCGGATGAGATCACCAAAATCACGTCACGCCGGGACCCAGTACAATGTCTGAGCCTCAACTAAATCAACATTTCGAACAGTAACAGCACGTATCTTGCGTGAAGCCGTTGCCATCGGTCGTGGCGTCGCAAGTGTAACGTCCGTCGAGAAGTAAAACAGGGGATTGAGAATGTCTGAAGAGCCAGCCAGACGCAAGCACATCATCCTCGGTGCCGGAGGCGCCATTGGTCAGGTGTTGGCGCACGAGTCGATCTCACAGGGTGAATCGGTCAAGCTCGTGTCACGTCGAGAACACACCCTGCCCGGGGCCGTATCAACCCAGGCTGATCTGTTGGATCGGCAGCAAACGGTTGATGCCATTGAGCCAAATGCGATTGTTTACTTGCTGGCCGGATTGCCCTATCGCGCCAGCGCCTGGCAGACGATGTGGCCGACTCTCATGGCTAACGTGATCGCCGGCTGCCAGGCGAAAGACGCGCGCCTGATCTTCTTTGATAATATCTACATGTATGGACGCGTAGAGGGTGCTATCACCGAAGATGCCCCGATCAATCCGTGCAGCAAGAAGGGCGAAGTTCGAGCTCGCATCGCCGAGGACCTGCTCAGCGAAGCGCGCAATGGCAACTTGTACGCTACAATTGCACGTGCGGCCGATTTCTACGGTCCGTTTGCAGACACGACCAGCGTCCCCTATCTGCTCATGATTAAGCGACTGGCTGCCGGCAAAAGCGCCCAAGTCCTAGTCGATCCCGACCGCGTACACTCTTACACATTCACTGGCGACTGCGGTAAGGCGCTCTATCATTTGTCGAGATCGGACAACGCCAACGCTACGGTCTGGCATCTGCCAACAGCACGTCCGGCTCTAACAAGCCGGCAATTCATCGACATGGTGGCTCAGCAACTGAATGTGAAGCCAAAAACTACCGTATTGCGGAAGTGGATGGTGAGGCTGGCCGGCCTTTTCGACGCACAGACCCGAGAGCTGCACGAGATGCTGTAC
>WJJR01000073.1 GCA_014729565.1 Candidatus Zixiibacteriota bacterium
GCGCCCTCGCCCGCGTTCTGATCATTAATAGAATCGGTTTTGAGAAGGCGCGACTGAAGCGACCGAGGCAGGTATCTTGGATTTGTGGCGATCGAGACCAATGGATTCCAACAAAGAAACCGGACTGTGGGAACAATCCCACAGTCCGGTTATAGCGATTGTCAAATTTCCGTTCCGTTTGAGAAGGAGTGAGGCTTGGTCTACTTGGTACTCACGTTCGGGTGCCTCGGGCCTTTAGGGCCTGTTGAAAAACCCGTGTGCTGACCCCGGACCAGATGATGTAACTGAATGAGATAATCATAACCTCGCGTAGGTCCGGCGAAGAGCCGGACCTACGCGACAAACCTATGGGTTATTCAACACGCCCCAAGCGGTGGGGCACCACAGACCAATCACCACTCACTACTCATCACGCCCCCGCTACGGCTTGCACAGCGACGGTCCGTTGAAGAACAGGAACTCGATCAGGTAATTCAGATCGAGCGCATCGACTCCCTCAATACAGTTGACCTCGCCGCGCGCGGCGGGATCGGGCGGATCGATATTGAAGAAAATCTGATTGATCAGCCCGCTCAGATCCTGAGCATCATAAATACAATCGTAGTTCAAGTCGCCAACGATGTACACCTCATAGCGACGGGCGTCGGTCGGTTCCGACACGTTACCGGCCGCATCGGTCGCGGTCACACGCCAGTACACCACCGTGCTGCACCGCGGCAGCAAATGCGCAACGGGCAGCAGGTAGCTCAGGTCTGGCGTGGTCGTCGTGTCGATCAAGGATGTCATCGCGGTATCATCGGCCAATTCGAAATAGTATGTCATGGGAATTGGGGCCGACGCCGCCATCACTCGACTCGTCACCTGTCCCCACTGGAATGTCGGTGTACGATCGACACCGAATGGAGCCGGCGCCAACAGCATCGGCGCATTGGGCGCCTGGGTGTCGACGTCGAAACGTCCCGATGGTGAGTATCCGCTCGAATCACCGGCGGCGTTGTACGTAATCACACGCCAGTAATAGACACCATCGTCGATCGGTGCACCAAACGAGAATGACGTGTCGGTCAGCCCTTCGTAACGTTCCACGCCGATTGTATGAGCAGTATCATCGGCGATTTCGAGTGTGTATTCGAAAACATCGAAGCCCGGCGGGTAGGGATCATACGGATCATGCCGCCAGATCAATTCGGGTGACGTTTCCGTTGAAGAGACCCCGTCGATTGGTGACACCAAAATCGGCTCCGGCGGGAAATCAATGACATCGATGTCAATCGTGTGCGAGCCCGTTTCATCCGGTTCCGTTTGCGAGACGGCTTCGATCAGGATGCTATTCGACGATCCCGGTGACAGTCCCGGAGGAATCGTAATGTTCACGGGAATAGTCGTTTGACCGGCCAGTGGCAGCGACTCCGTACCGGCATCGGGGGTCATGTTCCAGCCCGCATTGTCGGTGATGGTCCAGTCGAACACGTCGGCTTGTGTTCCGGTGTTGCTGATGACAACGTCGACGAGAAACTCGCGTCCCGGTACGCCGGTGGTGTCGGACAGTGAGGAGACTTCCGCACCGTACCCGGCGATCACTTCCAGCTCCAACAGATCGGCGTCAGTGATTCCGGGGTCAGACTGTGACACGAGCGCGCATTCAATCGTATCGGTGGTGCCGATCGGAGTACCCAGCGGGACATCGACGGTGAATGTCTCGCTAACGAAGTCACGTGCCGGAACTGCGACGGTGGCGGGGTTGGGTGTGATCGCCCAGCCGCGCGCACTGGTGAGCGTAAGATCATAAGTGTCGGCGTTGGTTCCCGTGTTGAAGATCTGGAAATCAACGTCTACACCTCCCGGTGTCTCGATGACGTTCGGCCCCGCGATCACGTCGGCGGCGTACGGCGCCTCGCCGGGTGTCAACGTCACTTCCGGCGAATGAGCCAGCGAAAACTTCTGCGGTCCCTCAGGAACGTTGTGGCCGATCACGAGGACGCGCCACGTGCCGGCGGCGGGAAAGCTAATGCTGCGCCGGACCTGTTCAATGTTGTTGGTGTGGTCCTCGCCGATTGTGGCATCGGAGGAGGGATCAGCCGGATTCAATTGCCACGGCCGATAGGTCGACCCGAATTGCACACCGGTCTGCACACGCAATTCGAGATCATTGATCAGCGTCGGATTGGCATTCTCCGCGGCGCCGGGATCATCCCACGCCAGCGTGAAACTGATCGAATCGATGTCGGCGGTCATCGGGAACAACCAGGTCAATGTGTCGCCATCGGTAATCTCTGCTTCGACAAACGCACCGGCCTCGAGAACATCGACGGCATTCTGGACATTGATTCGGCCAAAACCGTAATCAAACTCCGGACCAGGACTGCCGAGATCATCAGCCGTTTCACAGAACACCGCCTTGACGGTCGACCCCAGTGCGTCCTGACCGGGGTACAGTTCCTTGTAACGGCCCATCCACAGGGCAAAACACCCGGCGGCGGTCGGTGTGGCCATTGAGGTGCCGCACGCGACCCCATATCCCCCCCCCGGCGTCGTGGACGTCACACCCCAGTCGCCGCTGGTTTGGCATCCGGGCGCAACGAGTTCCGGCTTCAGGCGTCCATCATCAACCGGTCCCCAACTGGAGAACGATGTCATCGTGGAGTTGTTCGAGTTGATGGCGCCGATGGTGATCACGTTCTTAGCTGTCCCGTACGGCGGGATCGAGTTCCAAGTGATGCCCCAGCGGCCGCAGTAGCTCGATCCGGTGGACCGTTCGTTACCGGCCGCCCAGGCGATGGCGATCGGTTTGCCCAAACTCCCGCGAATGACCTCATCGAGAATCTCACACGATGCGAAGTAATTCCCCTGATATGACGCGCAGATTTCGGGACTGTCGTTACCATAACCGACGATCCAGGAATTCGTGGAAACATCGATGTCGTAGCTGTTGATGGCATCGGTGTATTCAGACGTTAGGTTGCTGATGCTGGTGAACCAGTTGTATGACACCAACTCAGCACCGGGAGCCATACCGCGGTAGGTGCCGCCCGACTGCGTTCCCGATCCCATGACCGATCCCGCAACGTGGGTGGCGTGCCAGGAGACTCCGGAACCATCGCCGGAGTAGATGCGGCCGGCGAAATCGGGGTGGTTCCAGTCGGCGCGACCGCCATCCCATTCGCCCACCATCGCACCGGCGCCGTCGTGATTGTACGGCGCCTGCTGGACCACCTCGGCGGCGGTGTTGACACGGTTCGAGTTATTCGCCTCACGCGGCACGAGATACGGCTCGATCCACTGGACGCGCTCGTCTTGTGCGATGTCGTGCCAGTTATCCGCCGGCAGACGCACCGCGAGTCCGTTGATGAGATCGGAGGTCCCGTCGACCGTGGCGCCGTATTCCGCAGACAGCCAGTCGGCGGCATCGTCCAGCGAGATATGCTTGAACACCTTAACGGTGAATCGAGCGACTCCGGCGGAATCGCGCGCCCAGTCGGGTGTGCCGACCAGCTCCAGAGCGGGAGCCAGTTTGTCGCTGGTACGCAGATCACCGATCCAACGGACACCGGCGCTGGAGAGATCGGCGTCGGTGAGATTGGTCGGCACGGTGGCCAGATAAGTCGAGTTGGGAATATACTTATGCAGCGAGATGCCTTCCGCTTCGAGCAGATTGCGGCCGGTCTCCGATGGACGGTTGTAGAATTGCAGCAGCACACCCCGTTCGGCGAATCGTGAGGCGTTCAGTTCGCGAAGGAACTCGGCGTTCGAGGTGGATGAGACCTGCAATTCGCCGCCGGCCAGACGGATGCGGTAGTCGCCGGATGTTGCGGCCTCCGGCATCGTGTCGAACTGGGTGTAGGCGCCAAAGATGAGGCCCAACGCTACGATGGTGTAGACAACGCGCTTCATGTATACATCTCCCCTATCTGTTCGTACCATCGGTCGCCGGCCGAGCGGGTCGAACACAATCGGTCACAGCGGGATTCGCTGATTCGGTTGGATGAACAGACTTCTTGTGGTTCGGCAACACGAACGTCCGGTACATCATGTTGTATCACGCGGTGATCGGTTTAGTCCGCGTGACGCCTCTGCGTCAGTACGTCCCCCTCGTATCAATCTACTCACAACCTGAAATATGTCAACCACTTCGGTCATCTTTGGTAAGTCTGTGACAGCCCTCTCAAGGGTCAACCGGAACGGTGATCGGACCGATAACTCCCAGAGAACCAACAACGACGGGGACTTAGAATGCCGCACCGGATTCTGGTGATTGACGACGAAAACTCGATGTGCGAGTTCATGAAGATCATGCTCGGCAAGGAGGGGTATGAGGTTGACGCCGAGCAGAGTGGACAACGGGCGATCGAGCGGGTCAGCGAGAAGCCGTATGACATGATCATTGCTGACCTGATGATGCCCGAGATGTCCGGACTGCAGGTGCTCGATCAGATCCGTGAATCGCAACCTGATATGCCATTTCTGGTGATGACGGCGTTCGCCTCGGTGGAAACGGCGATTGAGGCACTGAAGAAGGGCGCCAGCGACTACATCACCAAGCCCTTCAAAGTCGATGAGATCAAGCTGACCATCCAGAAGACACTCGAGAACACCGAGCTGCGCAAAGAGAATCTCGAACTGAAGGCCTTGCTCACGAGTGAGAATGCGTTCGACCGCATCATCGGTGAGGACAAACATATCCATAAGGTTAAGGCCATGGCCGCCGAGGTCGCGGCGACCGATGCAACGGTTCTGGTACGCGGCGAAAGCGGAACCGGCAAGGATCTGCTGGCATCGGCCATTCATCAGCATTCACCACGTCGTGAGAAGCCGTTTGTCACTGTCAATTGCGGGGCGCTGCCGGAGACGCTGCTGGAGAGCGAACTCTTTGGACACACAAAGGGATCATTCACCGGGGCGATCCGTGATCACGCCGGTCTCCTCCGTGCGGCCGAGGGCGGGACACTGTTTCTCGATGAGATCGGCGAGACGACACAAGCCATCCAGGTGAAACTGTTGCGTGTCCTGGAGGACAAGAAGGTTACGCCGATAGGATCGACCATTGGTGTGCCGGTGGATGTGCGTTTGATTACCGCCACCAATGCCGATCTGGAGCAGTTGGTTCAGAGTGGGAAATTCCGTGCGGATTTGTATTACCGATTGAATGTGATTCAAATCAGCGTACCGCCCTTGCGGGACCGTGTCGATGACATCGATATTCTGGCCGATCACTTCATCATCCGCAGTTGCCGAAAGACGGACTCCCCACCGAAGAAGATTTCCGACGATGCGCGCCGGCTGTTGCGTGGGTACCAGTGGCCGGGGAATGTACGCGAGTTGCAGAATGTGATCGAACGGGCGGTAGTGTTGTCAAAGAGCAGTACCCTGGATATCGGCGATTTTCCCGAGAAGCTATCCGCCGAGCCGGTGGTGACACCGGCGACCGAGGACCAGGCCGAAACACCAACGTTGGAATCGATCGAAAAGGCCTACATCTATTGGGTATTGAATCAGACCGATTGGCAAAAGGCCAGGGCCGCGCAGATTTTGGGCATCGACAATTCGACGTTGTACCGGAAGATCAATAAGTACAATTTGGGTAAGGGGGATGGGGAGAAACAGAACGGATAGGACAGATAGGACCAATTACCGATTGACCCGCACCCCGATCAACACTCCACCCCCCACCACAAAAAACACCAGCACCGACAGCACCGCGAGGCGCAAATCCCCGCCGGTGGCCGACGCGATCCAACCGAAGACCAACGCGTAGGGCGGGTGGGCTGTAAGCTTGGAGTCCAGCCAATTCCAGTAACGCCAATTCGGAACGACCACTCACTCCCGCAGGAACCGCCCACCCGCCGTCCCGCGATTCCCATGACTCCCTACTCAACTCCCTCAAGATCAATGTCCCTGGGCAGAGGCCGGTTGGTATACACTGTTGATTCCTCCAGGAATCGTTGGTAGCTCGAGAAATGCCAAGCTTCGGCCTCTTCGACATACCCATGCTTGACCGGATTGAAATGAATGTAATGAATATGTTGAAACAGGTCGGTTTCATCCCGAACGGTATGCTCCCAGAATCGTGGCTGCCACAGAGGCGACGGATGGATCACACGTACCTTCTGCGTGACCCCTCGTTTAATCAGCCGCCAGCGTGTTGAGTAATCCGCATCGCGTTTCGGCAGGGTCCAAATGCAGTGCAAGTGATCGGGCATTAAGACCCAAGCCAAGGTATCGAAGGGGTGCCTCTTCCCCACAATCTCAACCGTTCTGTGGAGCGCATCACGCACACGCCGGTCAGCAAATAGCGGCTGCCGTTGATAGGTGACGACGGTGAAGAAATACGTACCGCCGGGGACGTACATGCGACGGTAGTTGGGCATGTGGGGAGGGTAGCGACGTTGGACGTTGGAACGGTATCATTTTTTCCGTGGGTCGGCGGGTGGGCGGTTCCTGGCAGGTTGGGTGATTTAATCGGTCGGGTGTTACGGGAATCGGGGGATAGAGGAAACGGATAGCCCACCCGCCCTACGGTTTCTGGGTTGGCGGTTCAGCATTCGGGCGAACACTGATCAGTACTCCACCCCCCACCACAAAAAACACCAACACCGACAACGCCGCGAGGCGCAAATCCCCGCCGGTGGCCGACGCGATCCAACCGAAGACCAATGGGCCGAGGATCGACGAACTCTTGCCGCACAATGAATAGAACCCGAAGAATTCGCCTTCTCTCCCGTTCGGAATGAACGTCGCCATGAGTGCACGGCTGGCGGATTGGATGGCGCCGAGGCCGGTGCCGGCTAAGGCGGCGACGATGAAGAACGTCAACTTCTCTTCGACGAAATAGACGAGCGTCACGATCACAATCCATTGGATGATCATCGCCAACACGACAAACTTCGGGCCTTTGGTGTCGGTCGGTTTGGCCCAGATCGATGCGCCAACCAGCGCCGAAATCTGAACCACGATGTACACTAAAATCAGATCGCTCATTTCGAAACCCAGCACCTGCCGCGCAAAAATCGAGGAGAAGAAGATGATCGTCAGGACACCGTCCTGGTAGAGCAGGAAGCTGAGGAGGAACCGTCGCAGCGGTTTGATTTTCCAGATGTCGCGGGCAGTCTGCTTGGCGCCTCGCCATCCATTGCGTGCGGCCGCGCCGATACCGTGGGTGGCAACGTGTTGCCCCGGCAGCCAGATGAATGACGGTAACGCGAACCCGAAATACAACACCGCCACAACGGCAAATGCCGCTGCATACATCTCAGCATTGATCAGCGGCAGCACCGCAATCAAACCGAGAAACGAACCGGCATACCCAATCGCATATCCCATCCCGGAGAGTCGTCCGCGTCGCTCCGGCGGGCTGAGGGCGGGCATGTACGCATTGTAGAAGACCATTGCGCCTTCAAAACCGATCCCGGCAATCACACTAAGGATAAATCCATAGACCACCATTCCCGGCGCCACGGTCGCGAGCAACGCCGTTGCGATGACCGATGCCACGGTGTAGATGATCAATAACCGCTTGCGCCAGCCGGCCAGATCGGCAATCGCGCCCATGAATGGCGAGGTCACCGCAACAAACAGCATGGTGAGTGACACGGCGCGTCCCCACCACAACGGCCCTTCTCCCCCGCCGCCACAAATCGCCTGCGAGTAATAGGCCGACCACACGGTGGCCGGAATGACGGCAACGTAAACGGAGTTGGCAAAATCGTACAAGCACCACGATGCGACCGCACGCGGATTGGGCCAGCTCTTAAACATGGGCAGTTAATCGGCGGTGAGCGGAACCAGCCAGCCGTCGGGAGCGTCGATTTTGCCGGTCGCCAGATCACGATACCATTGGGCGGCGTCGCGCGTGATCGGTCCGAGATCGCCGCTGCTGATCGGCGTACCGTCGACCGATACCAGCGGAATCACTTCCAGGCCGGTACCGGCCAGAAACAATTCGTCGGCTTTGAGCAACTGCTCCGGCGAAATCGATTCGACCGATATCGTCAGATCATCGCGGGACTGGAAATAGTGCATCAACGTGTCGCGAGTAATCCCGGCCAGGATATCGGCGGTCTCCGGCGGGGTCACGACTTTCCTGTCGAACACGGCGAAGAGATTCGCACCGTACCCTTCGGCGACTTCTCCCGATGTGGTCAACATGATCGTCTGATCATAGCCACGTTCCATTGACTCACTGATCGCCAAAGCCGAATTGACGTAGAGCCCACTGATCTTGGCTCCCGCGGGGACAGACAAACGGGAGTTCCGTCGCCAGCGGCTGATGGTGGCAGTCGCAGTGGGCGGTGGAATCGCACGGGGCGCCCACTCACGTGTGTAAATCGCCAGCTTCTCGCCGGGATAGATATGCGCGCCGATGGCGGTTTCGGATTTGTAGAACAGCGGACGAATATACGTGCTGGAGTAATTCTTGTTCTGGTGCAGAAGCTCGATGGTCAACTCAATGAGCTGATCGACCGTATACTCCGGTTTCATCCTGATGATGGCGGCGTTGCGCAGGAACCGTTCGTAATGCTCCCGGGGCCGGAAGATAGCAGCCCTGGAGCCATCGCCGTACGAACGAATCCCTTCAAAGATTGCCGTCCCATAATGAAGGGCATGCGTGGAAACGGGAATGAGCGCTTCGGACTCATCGATGAACCGGCCATCGAAATATGCAATCGCCATGCGCCCGAATGTAGGTGGCCGGGCGGGCTGTGTCCACGATTGTGTTGAATTACTTCCGTGGGTGCGGACTTTGCCAGCGGGCCAGCGTGTCCGCTACCGATTCGTTATCAGCTTGCGCCAGAAGCTGTTCGAGCCGATCCAATTGGCGGCGAAACTCGCTGAGAATGCGTTGCTGTTCGGTCTTGTTATACGTGAGAAAGCCGGCCACCATCTCGGGATCGGAGGCGGTCACCCGCACCAACGATTGCCATGAGCTGCTGACCAGCGGCGGATCAGGTTTGACATTCTGCGCCGCCCCATTGGCGACATAAGCAAGGACATGAGGCAAGCCGATGGTCAGCGCGACCTGCCGGTCATGATCTTTCGCGTCCATGATCAGTTCATGGGCGCCTAACGATCGGATGAGTTCAACCGCGGTACGCGTTGCATTGGCGCGCGGCTGCCCACAGCAGATCACCGTCTCGTCGGCAAACAGATCCGACCGCGCACTGTCCCAACCGTTGCGTTCGATCCCACACAGGGGATGAATCCCGACATAGTCGTATTGATCGGTGTACTTCGCTGCGGCCTTCTGAACGGGATATTTCAAGGTTCCGGTGTCGATAACCAGGAGGCGTTCCGATCCCGTATCCTCAACGGCGTCGGCGATCCGCGGCAGATAGTCGAGGATTGCGGGGACGGGGACGGCCAAAACGATGATGTCGACGGCGCGCACCATATCCTCGAGCGTGGTCGACCAGCGGCAATAGCGACGGACCCGTCCGGCAATGCGTGTGTTACGATCCATACCGTAGGCGGTGATCTCGGGACGGTACGTCATGAGACGTCGCACAATCGATCCACCGATCTGTCCGAGACCGATGATACCAATCGCCTGATCCTTGAGTGTTGATAGTTCAATGGGTGCTGGTGCGGGCGGTCGGGACATAGCTCACTCACTCAGATCGGGACGCAACGCGGCCGTCTCGCCGAGATACACGTGACGAATCTGGGGACGCGTCCGTTCGGTTTCGACATGCATTAATACACGAATGACGCGGGACAGTTGATTGGGCACATCCATTTCTTGTGCACCAAGCAACGGGACATCGGTCCAGCCGAGTTCCCGCGCGGCAGCCGCCGGGTAATCGGCAGTGAGATCGGTCGTCGTCGTGAAGAAGATCGAGATAATCTGTTCCTCGTCCAAATCGTTAGCGGTCATCATCGCACGCAACAGTTCCTGCGTCGCAGCGCTGATGGCTTCCGGTGAATTGGATAGGGCTTGCACTGCGCCTCGGACTCCGCGCACGGGCATTGATTGAACCCTTTGGTGTTGGCACTAATCGATGAATTGCCAGGCGATCCCGAAGCGCATCCGTTGCACCGCCAGGTCACCACCGCTTTCAGTACGATACGGGAAATTGGTAACGTTTTGTAGCGAATAATGAAATGTGAAACTTTGCATACGCGCACTGGCCGATAGGTCCCAACGAACCACGTGCGGGGAACTCGTATACAGTGTCACGGGATAGCGCGAATCTCCATACCACCATAACAGTGTCGAATTGAGGCGGATGTCGATATTGTAACGCAGTTTGGGGGCAATCCATGACAACACCCAGGATGCTGCATGAGGATTGTATGCGGTCAATTCGTCATGATTGAGGTCTTCGGCATACTTAAAGGCGTAGTTAAACCAGGTGGCAAATTGCCACGGCAACGACGTTGACATCGTGACCGCTGCACCGACATGACGCGCATCGCGGGAGACCGGCGTGGAAATGGTCACATCGTTTGTAGATGAGAGCGTCTCCTCCCAGGTGGTGTAATTCTCAACATACCCGGCTTTCGCCGTTACGCCGAATTCGAATGCGTTCGCTGTGTCTGCTTCGTGCACGAGCGAGACGGACACGTCGTTGCGCCATTCGGCATTGAGGTCAGGGTTGCCGGCTTCGGCGTAATTGAGGGTCAATCCCCCCGTAATCGGATAGTCGCGGTACGTGCCGAGGCGATCAAACAGGGTCGGAATAATGCGCGACCGTTGAACACGCACACCGGGACGCAGGCCGGCGAATGTGTGTGGCAACCGCAATGCCAATGCGCCTTCCGGCGCGGGTGGATCGGTATCCCAGTCGGAGAATGTCCACTCGACCGATGCATCCGTACTCTCACCGAACGCAAATGAGTTCGCCCCCGAAACACTCACGCCCCAACGCGACGGCTCGTCATCTTCAATCTCCAACGTTTCGAGTACGGCGCGAGCATCGATCAGCCAACCGCGCAGCAGGTGCTGCGTCCACAAGTCGAAGCGATCGGTGTGTGTCACGAATCGGTATCCCGATCCGGATTCGCGAATGTCGTGTTTTCCCTGTTGCCGTGTCAGTCCGGCAATCCAGGGTGTTACCGTTCCGGTCGAGTCGGTCGGTCGGTAAATGGTGCCTTCGAGAACGTTCAAGAGATCGTCGCGTATCGGAACGACGCCTGAGAAGGGCGCCGGCGGTGGACGCAGCGATTGGTCGCGAAACTGATTGAAACGGAAGTTCCAGAAGAGATTGTCGCCAACGGGTCCAACCACTCTCAGGCGCAAATGCCGGTTGTCATAGTTTTGATTGAACGATGTTCCGTCGTTTTCGTAGAATCCGAAACCCAAATCGATGCCAAAACCGGGTGCAAACAGGCGGCGGAATATCCCCTGGGAATACGTCTCGCCATAGTATCCTTGTCCGAGGAAGTATGACGAGCGTGCATGATACGGCCATTCAGTCTCACGCCCGAGATACAACTTCTCTCGCAGTGCAACGGAATCATAGAGGAAGACCGGGACGACATTCACATCGGCGCGGGCCGCCTGCGGAAACCCGAGGCGCAGCCAATCAAATGACTCGCCGGCATCATCGACCCACCACTGCCGCCGGTCGATCAATCCCCAACGCGACGAATACCGCGTTCCTCCGGGACCAGCCGCATTATTGACATCAACCGTCGGTTGCAGCACCAACCAACCCGCCATGTCAACGGTGGCCAAATCGCGTGGCGACGGCAGGCTGGGTTGAAACGGCTCACGGATATGTCGAATCGTTTGACGCGTCGAATCGAACAACGTCTCGATCGCCCGGAAATCACGCACGCGGACCGGCTCGGCGGTATCCGCCTCGGCCGTATCGCCCCGGAGCGTTGCCATGAGCGAGTCGAAGCGCGACCGGTCTTCGTCAATTGTCTCCGACGGCGATGGTGGACCCTGGAGGGTGTCGGGGATGGTCAATGAATCCGGGGTTGGTGCGGTGTCGGTGGTGTCAGCGAGGGCAGTTGTGGCAAGGCCGATGACAGCGACGGTCATAATGACAGTCAGAATAGAGAGCCGGGCGACACACCCCCTCATCCCAGCCCCCCTCCCCGAGGGGAGAAAGATCTTGCCCATCCGTTCCCGGTGATGTGCTGGCAGACTAGTCTGGTGCTGCGAAAGCAGGCCCGATTGACACAGCAAGACCAACAGGCCGCATATCATGCCCCGGGGGGTTCGACGACACTGGTTGACCGAAGAAACCATCGTCGGAGAATCGGAAAGACCGTCAAAAACAGCAATGCATTTGATGCGATGTGGATGCCGGCGAACGGCACAGCCGCGAGCATGACCGGCCAAAACGGCCCAATCGAAACGGCCAGGGCCAGATTGGTCAGCAGATCGAAGATGATTGTGACCCCGATGCCGGCGCCCACAATGATCGTTACCGTCGTCTTGTTCGACCACCGGCGGCGACTGTCTAACCGTCCAATCCATCCCCCGACCATCCCCACAATCATCATCGAGACGATCTGGGCGGCCCAAACGGGTACAATCGGCGGACCGAATGGATTGATCGTGGCGTAGAGTGCCTCACCGGCGGCGCCGACGAAGGCGCCCCAGGGAATGCCGTAGGCATAGCCGACGGCGAAAAACGCCAGTGTGAGCGGTTCAACGTTGGGGATTCCGACCAGCGGATACTTCAAGGCAAAAGCGGCGGCCACCAGACCGCCGCTCATTGTCAATCGTCGGATCGCTTGATGGTTCACTCGTTGTTTATAACCGCGACTTTAACAACCTCTTCCTTATCGCCGATCTTGACCAGCGCCAGATAGATCCCACTGGCCACACGTTGATTGTCGCGATTGACCCCCGACCAACGCAACCGCGTTTTGCCCAGCGACACGTTGGATTTGGCCATTCCATCTTCGGGACCGCCGCGGACGAGCTGGCCCGACGGTGTGTAGATGTACATGCTCACATCGGCCGGTTCGGCGAGTGAGACTTCGACTTCGAAGACCGATCCGCCGGTTCCCGTCGACAAGTTCAACGGGTTCGAGTAGATCTTGTGGATTGCCGACACACTGGCGGACGTCGTCAGGGTATCGGGCACTTCGAAGCTATAGGCGATCTCGCGATCAAGCGCATCTTGCTTCGGCTCATTCTTGAACGGAGAGACGACAACGAGGATTTCATCATATCGTGACCATGACGGCACAGTCGCTCCGTCGATCAAGTCGCGGGTGTAGGTGATATCGGGAGGGAGGCCGCCGCGCAGGCCCGCGGTTACAACCATCCACTCGTTGAAATCCGATTCCAGGAGGAAATTGAAATCGTCGGTTCCCAATCCGGTGATGAACCGGAAGTAGGCCCCGCTCAGTTCGTCGGGCTCGGGATACACGAAGCCCGACGATGAACCCTCGACGGGATACTCACTGTAGACCGGTACATAGGACGACGGAATTGTGTCGTAGGCCGCTCCCTCTTCAAAACCCCACGTCTCGGCGCGCGGCCCGGTGTGATAATTCCATACGAGGAATTCCGCCCAGGCTTCTTCGAACGAGGAGCCGCGTGCCATCAGGGCTTCATCGAGCGCCTCAAAAGTGTTAAACCCTTGCTTGGAGCCGCAGATGTCCCACACATCCGCCATGATACTCTCATCGAAGCGCTCGTGCAGGTACAGACCGAACACCGCTGATCCATAACAGTGCAGAATCTCTTCAATGGTTCCGGAACCGGCACTCGGCACGAAGACGCGCAACGACAGCCAGGGCTTCAGATAGAAGAATTCGAGGTAGTTGTAGTAGTCGTTGACGTGGTCAAAGACGACATCTTCGAGATACGTGGACGTCAATTCAAAGAACCAACTGTAGGGCCGCAGCTCACCGCGCAGTTCGCGGAACTCGGCTTCGACGGCATCATACGACCATTGAATCGCATGGTGGAACTCGTGCGCAATGGTAACCGCCATCGCATCGAAGGGGCGATTCTGGTATCCTTGAATCTGCGAGAAATCGCTGTTCAATTCGAGATAGCTGGTCTGCCGCGCGGCGGCCCCGCCGGGCGCCGGCCCGACAATCTGTTCGGGCCAGGTGATGCCGTAGAACAGGCTGCCCAGGTTGCGGAAGTAGATGTCGTAGCGGGGATCCTGCGAGGGTACTCCCTCCTGGTCCGAGACCGGGAAGATGAAGCCCATCTCGGTGATCTCCTTGGCGACCACCGTATCGAAATAGTCTGCGCATGTCAAAACATAGACTGGCACGTTCCCCTCACCGACGCCGAATGACATGTCGACCGCATCGGGACCTGTACGTGTGTAATGGATGCGGAAGTTCCCTTCCGGCGTCTCGAAATCGTAGAATTCATCCAACTGGGGACGTGTGGTATCGACATCGGCGGCGATCTGCTGTTTGGCCCATGGTGTCAAAGTGGGCCACGCCTGTCGAATTTCGTACGCTATGGGTGTTCCACATTTGATCGGGATGACCGGTTCGGCACTGGCCGCCATACCGATACGTCCAAACGTCGCCCTGACGCGTTCGATCAGATCACGTTCGTAGTCGCTGTCGGCGGCGTGACTAGCTGATGTGAAGCCGGCGAGAACGACGACTGTACACACGCCGAGAAGCACACACAACACGGGATTACGTCTGCGCATTAAAGACAATTCCTTCCACGGATGGGCAACTCAGATGATTGCCTGTCAGATAACTGGAGGATGGAGTTTGGCGGGAACCCCTACCCTTCGATCTTCTGGTGCACGATTCGAAGCACCTCATCCTTTAAACTGGCACCGCTTTGTTCGAGTTCCCTCATCTGATTCAGTTTTTCATTGGCATACGCTTCGTCGCCGAATCCCATGAGATTAATCTTCACGTTGAGCCCGGCGCCGATGATCGCCGAGTACGCCATCTCGGCCCCTACCCCGGCATCCGATACCGAGTTCACATTACCTTTTTCGGCGCATGTTTTGGCCAGTTCAAGGACGCGTTTGGCAGTCGTCATCACCTCGAGGGGCACCGAGACCGCGTGGCGGGTGGCTTCATCGAGCGCCTGATTTCGCTTCTCCTGCTCTTCCTCCGTGTCTTTCAACATCTTACGCGCCCGCATGATCCCGTCGAAGGCCTCGGCATCGCGATCAACCAGTTCGGTCAGTTGCTTGCGTAGCTCCTCCGATTCGGCGAGGACGCTCTCCATTTCCTCGGCGACATCGGCGTATTTCTTCCGGCCAATCGTGAGTCGGCAAACCATTGCACACAATCCAGCGCCCAGGGCACCGGAGGATGCGGCGACTGATCCACCGCCGGGGGCCGGCTCTTTGGAGGCGACGCGGTCGGCAAAGACGGTCCAGCCGGAGCGTTCGGTCTGACGGGCCTGCGCCTCCTGGAGCTTCTCTTCGAGCACCTGTTTCGGAGAGAATTGCTCCAATTGGAGATAATGCTCGGCCACATCATAGAGAGATTTCGCCGGTGTTAAGCCGACGATTTCTGAGGAGGTTACGCGCGTACCCCAGCGTTCTGCCTCCGACTTCACCATTTCAAAGACACGGAATATCGGTGTCTTCTGGTAGTTGACGAGATTCATCGACACCTGGACACAGCCACGGTCTTTGATTTCGAATCCGAGCGCTTTCACAAAGCGCAGGCCGCCGCCGCCAAAGCGAATCGCGCGGGCCACGGAACGGGCAATCGAGAGGCGATGAGTGTCGAGATAGATGTTGTATGCCACCAGGGGCATACGGGCGCCGATGGCGGTCGCTCCCGCTTTGAGGTTCATTGAATCGGGCCCGAAGTCGGGCTTGCGATTCTCGTCGGATTCCATCGCGTCGCGGATGCCTTCATACTCGCCGCGACGGACATCGGCGAGGTTTTCCCGCTCGGGGCGCTGGGCAGCGGCTTCATACAGATAGATGGGAATCCCCAGTTCCTCTCCCACCTTTTGACCCAGTTGGCGTGCCAGGGCGGCGCATTCGGAAAGGCCAAGGCCGCTGATCGGGACAAACGGAACCACATCGGTCGCGCCCATGCGCGGGTGTTCCCCCTTGTGGGTGCGCATATCGATCAATTCGGACGCCTTCTGCATCGCCAGAAACGCGGCCTGGCTGACAGCGTCGGGTTCGCCCACAAAGGTCACAACGGAACGGTTATGGTCGGCATCCATCTCCTTGTCGAGGAGGATGACGTTGTTGTTCTGCATGGCAAATTCGATGATGGCATCGACGATCTCGGGGCGGCGGCCTTCGGAGAAATTGGGGACACATTCAACAATGGCTGGCATTTCGGGGTAACCTCACTTTCGTTCGATTTCGGTGCATCGAGTCAAGATTCTTATGATAACGCAAGTTGCCGTCGGGATCAACGGATAGCGTGTGCGTCTCACACACAGAACCTGCGTTTGGACCACAACCAAACGAGAACGAAGGCGAAACATCCGAAGGCGGGTGACCCTGACGCCTTGAGGATGTCCCACAAGTTGAAGAATCTTCTCCATCGACCATCAATCAGTGTAGGGACACGGCCTGCCGTGTCTGCACGTCACCCCTAACACCTTCTCTCCCATTGGGCACGACAGGCCGTGCCCCTACAGATCGTAGGGGCGAACCTATGTGTGCGCCCTCCCGCGCAATTTGTGGGACAACCTCCCTTCGTCGGGGTTCGCCTAAAGCGGTTGTCATAAGTATTTTCCGTTTGCGCCGGTGATCCCTGTGGTCATCAGGATCGTTTGCTGTCATTGCCGCGAACGCGGGAATCCAAGTTTATAGCGATTGTCAGATTCGGGTTCCGATTGAGAAGGAGTGAGGCTTGGTTGACTTGGTACTCGCGTTCGGGCGCCACGGGCCTAAAGAGCGTGTTGGAAAACCCAAAGGGTTATCGCGTAGGTCCGGCTCTTAGCCGGACCGGTGCGGCTAAGAGCCGCACCTACGCGAGGTCATAATCGTTTCGTTCAGGTACATCATCTGGTCCGGGGTCAACACACGACTCTTTCAACAGGCCCTGTAAACCGGTGGCACCCGGCACCCGATTACTCGCACCCACGCACGGCCGGTGGACCATTGAAGAAGATCAGATCGATCATGTAGCCCATGTCCACCGCATCACTGAAGCAATCGCCGTTCAGGTCGCCGGTCCACAGCGGATCGGGCGGATCTCCGTTCAGAAACAGGTACTCAATCAGAAAATTCAGGTCGACGACATCCAGGCTTTCATCACGGTTCAGATCACCGTAATCGGTAATGCGGAACGACCAGATATCCGAGACGGAACTCAGGCCGTCGGAGTCGAATGACCGGATGGTCCAGTAATATGTAATATGGCGTGGCAAGCTGTCGGGCCAAACGAACGTCGTATCACTGATACCTGATTCAGTGGCCTTTAGCGCAAATGTTGGCGTTAAGCCGATGGTGGCCGTGTAGCTACTCATGTAATCGCCGGGATCAGGATCAATGGGGACGTGCCACGCCAGTGGCGGCATCAGTTCGTAGATCACATCGCCGGTATCGGGTTGTGCGAGCACCGTCGGTGCAGGCGATTCGTTGACCGCATTCAGCCAGAACGTTGCCGCCGTCGACCAGCCGCCGTATTGGTAACCGTCCCAGGCACGGGCCCGCCACCAGTGACGTTGGTTTTCGTTCGTGAGAACATCGGTCCGCCAGGTCGTATTCCCAGATCCCGTATAGCCCTCCTGGGGATGCCGGGATGTGCTGTCGACCAGCGACGCGAGCATTGAATCTTCATAGACTTCAAAATCGTACCATAGCACATCACCATCGGCATCGGATGCATTGTGCACGGTCAGATAGGCGCGCGATGTCGATGACACGGCATTTCCAATCGGCGAATCGACATTCGTAGATGTTGGAGGACGATTAAACGCGAACGGCACCGTACGCCACTCACTCCAGGCGGTGTCGACACGCACGCGGATACGAACGTAATATGTGTTTCCGATGACAATCGGTGCACCGCCATACTCAATTGTTGTCGTTGGTCCCGGAACCTGCGGCGCCGCCCATAGTTCGGCATCCGTCCAATCCGCATCGGTACCGAATTCCAATTCAGACGCAAGGAGAGGCGCTCTCCCGGCAATCGCGTAGTCCCATTGAACCAGTGGCGTGGGATCGAGGATGTGGAGGTTGTCACCGGTGGTATCGATACGGACATTGACAACGAAGGGATATTCGTGGCTGAAGGGAAACGCCCCCATGTCGTTGCGGGAACCATCAGGATCGCGGTATTGCGGTCCGGGATGTCCGGAATCGATGCAGGGCGACGGCTCGGTTAAGTGAAACACGGCGTCGTCGGCATCAAGATAGAGCGGATCTGCACTGATATTGCCGGTATCGGGGACGGCCTGCAGGTAGTCGGGATTGTTGTTGTAGACGTTGTTGTAGGACAGGTTGCTGTAGCCCCCGTAGATACCGTAGCCTGCCGAATTGCTGACAATGTTGTTGATGGCAACAGTCCATGACGAGAAGCTGTACATTCCCCGGTTGTTGCGATCAAAAGTGTTATTGATGATCAGCGGTGCACCGCTGTACACGCCGATGCAACTGTTCCCGAGGTTTTCGTAGAAGACATTGCGACGAATCGTGGGCCTGCCACCCTCCACGCGGATCACCAGAATGTCGACCTGATTGTTGTGGAAGATGTTATTTTCGATGGTCGGGCTGGTTCCCGCCGCTATGAGCATGA
>WJJR01000074.1 GCA_014729565.1 Candidatus Zixiibacteriota bacterium
ACCTGTGTGAACGAGGGCTGCACGCCGACCAAAACGATGATCGCCAGCGGCCGGGTGGCGCATCTGGTTCAGCGTGCGGCTGATTACGGCATCGATTGCAAAGACGTCGTCGTCGACATGGAACGCATCCGCCAGCGCAAACGCGACATTGTTACGATGTTCCGTACGGGCAGTACCAAGAGCGTCAACTCGGTTGACGGCGTCGACCTGATTTACGGCGATGCTCGTTTCGTGGGTCAGAAGTCGCTCACTGTGGAATTGAATGACGGCGGCGCGATGACCTGTGACGCCGATTGGATCTTCATCAATACCGGAACACGGGCCACGAGCCCATCGATCGACGGCATCGACTCGGTACCCATCCTCGACTCAACATCGATCATGGAGTTGGACCACGTTCCGCATCACCTGGTCGTATTGGGAGGGGGATATATCGGAGTCGAGTTCGGACAGTTATTCCGCCGCTTGAACAGCAAGGTGACATTGATCCATCGCGGCGAACAGCTTCTGGCACACGAAGATTCTGACATTGCCGATGAAGTCGCTAAGATATTTCGCGACGACGGTATTGAAGTCCTGCTCCAATCCACTGCCACACGCATCCGCAAAATGGGGAACGACATTGAAGTTGAACTGAGCGGACAAGGCCGGGAAATCACCGCGCGCGGTACGCACTTGCTTGTTGCGACCGGCCGGCGGCCCAACACCGATACCCTCAACTGCGAAGCCACTGGTGTACAACTGACGGATCGCGGATTTGTTGAAGTGAATGACCGTCTGGAAACGTCGGCAGATGGAATCTGGGCGATGGGCGATGTGAACGGCGGTCCGGCGTTCACACACATATCGTACGATGATGGCCGCTTGCTGCGCACCAATCTCCTGGAAGGCGGCGATCGCTCAACGGACGGTCGACTCGTCCCCTACACGGTCTTCATGGACCCTCAACTCGGTCGCATTGGGCCGACCGAAAAGGAACTTCGCGCTCAGGGGCGCGAGTTCGCCGTCGCCAAGATGCCAATGTCCAAAGTGGCGCGCGCATTGGAGACCGATGAGACCCGTGGCGTGATGAAAGCATTGGTCGATCCGACAACAGAGCAGATTCTGGGCGCAGCCATTTTAGGTGTCGAGGGTGGCGAGATCGCCGGTGGAATTCAGTTGGCAATGATGGGCAACCTCCCCTACACTGCGATCCGGGATGGCGTCTTTTCCCACCCCACGTTAACCGAGTCGCTCAATTCGCTCTTCGCATCGATTGAGGCATAACCAATGGACACCAGTGTCAGTGAACTGAAGAAGCGCGCCGCGGTAACGGCCGCGGACATGGTTGAGGACGGGATGATTGTCGGTCTGGGGCACGGATCGACTGCCCTGTTCGCCGTGCAACGAATCGCCGAACGAATCAAGGCGGGCGAGTTGCGGGATATCACCGGAGTCCCCTGTTCGCTGGAGATGGGGGACGCCGCGCAGGCGCTGGGCATTCCACTGACGACATTAGACGACCACCCGGACATCGATCTGACCATCGACGGCGCCGATGAGGTCGATCCGCATCTCAATGTGATCAAAGGCGGCGGCGGTGCGCTCCTGCGCGAGAAGATCGTTGCCCAGGTCACCAACCGCGAGATCATCGTCGTCGATGAGTCGAAACTCTCCCCCGTGCTGGGCACCCAATGGGCCGTTCCGGTTGAAGTCATTCCTTTTGGACAACGCACACATCAGCGTTTCCTGGAATCCCTCGGCGCCCAGGTCACTCTCCGCACGACCACAGACGGTTCGGTGTTTCAAACCGACCAGGGTAACGTGATTTTAGATGCTAACTTTGGTCCGATCGGCAGCCCTGAGGAATTGGGGGCTGAACTCGACTGCCGCACAGGCATTGTAGCGCACGGGTTGTTTTTAGGATTGGCCGAACGTGTGATTGTGGCCGGCGCCAAAGGCGATACGGTGATGACCCTGGCTGAGCAGGAAGCGTAAACGTCACTGAAGTGGGTCGTTCTCGGCCAACCTCAGGGCGCCGGGTCTATTGAGAAGTCTCGTGACACTGCCCCGGTCGACAGCGGACCGTTCCACTCCGTGCCACCCTCCCCAGTGTCCATCAATCGTCCTGTTTCGTAATAAACAATAAATGTGTAATCCCCGGAGGATGTCGGCCCGTCGATCGGAACCCAGACGTCCTTATCGCTCAACTCACTACCATCCTCGATGTACTTGATGGTGGGATTGTCGCGGCGATGGACTTCGGTACTGTCCTGATCCAGCAACCGGTAGAATTGAACTCTGCAATCCCGCCCGGTCGTTGATTCAAACGCAAGCGTCCACTGCATGGTCAAACCGGTTTTGACCTCTCCGTCGTCGTGATAGCCCGTGGAGTGAAAGTTCACGAACTGTAATGATGAGGTGTCGACAGGTATCCCGTCGCCGGGACCGACGGGGTCATCATCGGAGCAACCGGTCCCAAATATCGAGAACACCCCAACCAGAAGGCAGATCACCACCACCCGGAGACAGCAGGGGTCCGTGAGACTGTCAGAACTCGAAAGTCGTTGCTCAATAACCATTTCTATAAATTGATACGTCGACAAACAGGCGGCATTGCCGATGAGAAATGAAGAAAGTTGGACTTTCAGAACCGAGAAATCGCCGACGCCTAGTATATTGTCCGGGGTGATTCAGGGTTCGGACAAAGAGCCGCCCCAGAGCTTGACGTATCATCAATGATGAGATCAATCACTGCCCATATCACATTGCTCCCAAAGGTCTTAGCGACTGTAGCCATGCTCTGCCTGGCCCTCGTGCCGGTCACCGTCACGGCCCAAGGCACGATCTTCGGGACAGTGTCGAATTCCGATCTGACCCATCCGGAAGCGGGCAAATTGACGTGGTTCGGCTTCCTTGATGATACCGACGAGGAGATTCGGACTGAACTCAACGTCGGCGGCGGCTACGATGGCCTGAACTGGTTCGACAACTTCCAGAACTACACGACCGAAGCCGCCGGCAATCCTTTCGATTTCATCTATGTGAATACATCCCGAGGCGAGTCGTTTCACCTGAGCGGCACCATTCCACCAAACTCCTTTCAGGAAGAGAATGTGGTGCTGGACGCCGGGTCCGTGCCGGCGACTCCATCGGACCTCAGTGCTGAGGTCGTTTCGGGATCGGACGTCACGCTGACGTGGACGGCTGCGCCCGGTTTGACGTACCACGTGTATCGTCGCGACGCCCCGAACAATGGGCTCTATCGCCGGATCGATGATCCCACCGGCAATATTGCCAATCCCGGTGTCGCGGGCCCATCATTTACCGATACCACGTCGGATGGGACGAGCGAGTATGTCTACTTGTTGATCGCCGAGGATGAATCGGGGAACTATTCCGCTCACTCCGCGCCGCTCACAGTCGACGCCTCCGGAACGGTGTGCGAATGCGCGGCTCAGGGTGATATCGATGGTGATGGACAGTATACGTCGGTGGACATGAATGAGATGATCAGCATCATCTTTTTCAACGTTCCTGATGTTCAGGATAGCGCTTGTCCCACATCGCGCAGTGATCTCGATTGCGACGGGATCGCCGACTCCGTGGATCTGA
>WJJR01000075.1 GCA_014729565.1 Candidatus Zixiibacteriota bacterium
TCATGAGGAAAATCGGCACGACCGCCAGCAGGACGGTCATATGCACACCGACCGACAGCAGTGCCAGGTAGGCGATCAGGGCGAGCAGACGGTCGCCCATCGGCTCGTCACGCTTCTGTCGCCACACCAGCGACAGCCAGATCAGCAGAACCATGAGAAGCATGGCGAGACCGTAGACTTCGGCCTCGACGGCGTTCGACCAATTGGTCGAGGAAAAGGCAAACATCAACGAGCCGCAGAAGGACCCGGCGTAAATCGACAGGCGCTGCGACAGTGACAGGTCCGGGTTCGGATACCGATCGCCGTACCATGAGGTGATCAGACGCGCCAGCACGAAGAATGCGAAGCCGGCCCCAAAGGCTGATGGAATCGCCGATAACAGATTGATTCGTAACGCCGGATCCGCGGCCGTCGGCAGGATCGCAAAGATGCGGCCAAGCAGGATGTATGTCGGAGTCCCCGGCGGGTGCGGAATCCCCAGTATGTGCGAACAGGCGATAAACTCACCGCAATCCCAGAACGACACCGTGGGGGAGATCGTCGTGAGATAGGTAATGAGAACCAGCAGAAAGGATCCCACTCCCAGTCCGCCCAGGATGGGGTCCGGAAACAACCGGTTCCACAGCCCCTTTACGCCCGGTTGCGAGCCGGCCTGATGAGTCGTGGTATCAGTCATGCCGTAGTGATGATCCCTTGGTCTTCGGAGTCTGCTCGGAATCCGAATCTGTTTCGCCCGACGAGTCCTGAGCGTGGTCTTCCAATTCCTTCTTGTACACCCGGTCCAGAATCCCGTTGATGAACGCCCGCGAGTCGTCGCCGACGAATTCACGCGCCAGCTCCAACGCTTCATTGATGACGACTTTGGGTGGTGTGTCCAGACAATAGCGGAGTTCGGCAATCGCCAGGCGCAGGATATTCTTCTCTACCTGGCCGATGCGTCCGAAATCCCATTTCTCGGCGTTGTCCCTGATCGTACGATCAATCGTCTCCGCATTCTCTATCGCGTTGCGGAACAATTGCATAGCCCACTCGTTCGTTGTCGCATCGCAACTCGCCCGGCGGGCCTGCCCCGCAAAAACCTGGTCGACCGACTCACCTGTCGAGAAGTAGGCATACAAGCACCCTAAAACCAGTTCACGTCCTTGCCGTCGTCGACTCATATCTCGTCCAAAGTAGCGTCTTGGCAGTACATCCTCGCGCGGGAATGTACACGCCAGCCACATGTCAGCCAAAGGGTTTTACGGACCAGGGCTCATGGATTTCCCTGACACCGCGCTCTTCTTCGCTATTGTGGGGGGAGCATTCGGGACCGATACTGTGATCATATGGGATTCGTGCAGACAATAGGGCGATGGGTGCTCAATCTGGTTCTGGATATCGGGCGACTGGGCATCATGTGCGGTCGTCTTCTGAGCGCTGTGTTGCGCATCCCTCGGTCGCTGAAATTGATTATCAATCAGATGCTCACCATGGGCGTTCAGTCATTGCCGTTAGTGCTTCTTACATCGGCATTTACCGGGGCGGTGTCGGCCTGGCAGGGCGCCTATCAGTTCCAGAACTATGTGCCAATGCGCTACCTCGGCACCGCCGTCGGCAAGGCGGTTGTGATCGAGTTGGCGCCCGTTCTGACCGCTCTGGTTGTGGCCGGACGTGTCGGTGCATCGATCGCCGCCGAGCTGGGCACCATGCGGGTGACTGAGCAAATCGACGCTTTGGAGGTGATGGGGATCGATCCCGTCCGTTACCTCGTGATGCCGCGCGTCGTCTCGGGACTGATCATGATGCCGATGCTGGTCATGTTCGCCAACGTGATCGCCATTCTGGGAGCGTTGGTGATCGCCGTGACGTTGGTCAACCTGTCGAGTGAGACATTCCTCAACGGTGTGCGGATGTTCTTCAGCTTCTCGGATCTCTATACCGGATTAACCAAGGCCACTGTCTTTGGCCTGATCATCTCCCTGATCGGGAGCTTCCAGGGGTTCAATGCGAGTGGTGGGGCAGAGGGAGTCGGGCGCGCGACGACCCGCGCCGTGGTGACATCATCGGTGCTGATCCTGATTTCCAACTTCCTGTTGGCGACCATTCAATTCCGACTGTAACCGATGATCAGTATCAAACAACTGTCCAAGAGCTTCGGCAATCTGACCGTGCTGCGCGATGTCGACCTCGATGTCGAGCGGGGCGAGACGGCCGTTGTAATCGGACGGTCAGGCAGTGGGAAGAGTGTTCTGCTCAAGCACATCCTCGGCCTGATCCACCCCGACAGCGGACATGTTTATATCGATGGTCAGTCGATTGAACAGATGACTCGGCGTGAACTGGATCAGGTGCGCATCCGGTCGGGTGTCCTGTTCCAGGGCGGGGCGTTGTTCGATTCGATGACGTTGCTGGAGAATGTCGGTTTGGGACTGGCAGAGAATACGCGCAAGTCACGACAAGAGATCGATGACATCGCCACCGAACGATTGCAGTGGGTCGGGTTGAAAGATGCCATCGACAAGTTCCCGTCCGAGGTCTCCGGAGGCATGCGTAAGCGCGCCGCTCTGGCCCGTGCCATTGCCATGGATCCTGATATCGTCCTCTACGATGAACCGACAACCGGCCTGGATCCGGTCACCGCCGAGGGCATCAACGATCTCATCGTCCATCTTCGCGAACGGCTCGAAGTCACCGCCATCGCGGTCACCCATGACATGAACTCGGCCTTCAAAATCGGCGACCGCATCGCCATGCTCTACGAGGGCCGCATCGTCTTCAACGGCACCGCCGACGACGCCCGCTCCTCCGACGACCCCGTCCTCCAGCAGTTCATCAAAGGCGACACCGAAGGCCCGCTCGAGATCATCTGACGGAGCACCGAGCCCCAGCTCGGTGCAGTACAGCCCCAGAAGACGGACCGCCGAGCCCTAGCTCGGCGCGTGTGAATTAGAATTCGAGAAAACTCACAATGTCATCCCCGCAAGCACTTCGCGAAAGCGAAGTGCGCAAGCGGGGATCCAGTGTCTTTAAGTGTGTGGTGGGTGAACCTCAACATCGCTCCATCGAGCGTCGCTGAGAACCACTCACCCTACGCCCTGCACCGAGCTGGGATTCGGTGCTGTGGTGCTGTGGCGCTGTCACCTCATATCACTTTCCCGCGCCGCCCCCTTGCCTCCACTCCCGTAACTGTATTCCTTCCGGCTGTGAAAGCACCGGGTGCCAAGACCTTCTACGCCTGCTCAAACTGCGGATCGACCTTCGCCAAATGGTCGGGTCAATGTCCGGATTGCGGCGCGTGGGATACGATGCACGAGGAAAAGGCCCCGGCCGCAGGCGCGACTCGTGCCGCCAAAGGACGCGCCCGTGTCGAAGCACCACCCACATTGTCCGAAGTCAATGCCGACACCTTGGCGTTGCTCGCCACCGGCATCGCGGAACTGGACAATGTCCTCGGCGGTGGGGCTTCGCCGGGATCGACTGTGCTCGTCGGCGGCGAACCGGGGATTGGCAAATCGACCCTGATGCTGCAGGCTGCGGGACGGCTCGCGCAGCGCGGCTACGGCACGCTCTACATGTCCGGTGAGGAATCGGCCGCCCAAATCAAACGCCGCGCCGACCGTTTGGGGATTCGCAGCGATTTGCACATCGGCACCGACACCGAAGTCGATCTCATTTTAGCATCGGCTGATACGATCAAGCCGCGTGCATTGATCGTCGATTCCATTCAGACGACGGTCGACCGCCAGTTGCAGAGTCCACCCGGAACAGTCTCGCAGATTCGCGAAACGGCCCTCACAATCTCGCAGTGGGCCCGCGCGCACAATGCGGTGGCATTTCTAATCGGGCATGTCACCAAGGAAGGATTCATTGCCGGGCCGAAGGTGCTCGAACATCTGGTCGACACGGTATTACAGTTCGAAGGCGACCGTCGCCAATGGATTCGCATCCTGCGCTGCCTGAAGAATCGCTACGGTTCGACACACGAAGTCGGGTTGTTTGAAATGACCGAGCGAGGCTTGGCCCAAATCGAAAACCCCTCCGCCCATTTTCTCTCCGAGCGTCCCGAGGATGTTCCCGGCTCGGCGGTGGCTGTTGCCATCGAGGGTCGCCGACCGCTGCTGGTCGAAGTGCAGGCGCTGGTCGGAGAGGGGGGAGGCGTGCCGCAGCGCGTGATGTCAGGTTACGATGCGCGACGTGCCGCCATCCTCATCGCCATTCTGCAAAACAGCGGCGGCCTCCGTCTCGCCGGACGTGACGTTTACCTCAATCTCGTTGGCGGTTACACCAGTGATGAACCGGCGATCGATCTGGCCGGCGCCATGTCGATTTCATCGGCCGCATTGAAGAAGCCGGTTCCAGCCGGAACGGTCTTCATCGGCGAGGTCGGTCTGGCCGGGGAGATCCGTGGCGTCCCGCAAATCGCGCCGCGATTGAACGAAGCCGAGAAACTCGGCTTCCGTCAGGCGGTCATCCCGCAAGTCAATACGCGCGATCTCCCGCCCGCAGGCGATCTCGAAGTCGTCGGCGTCCGCACCCTCGATCACGCCCTCCGCTTGCTGTAGGGTGGATGGTTCTCATCAACGCTCGAATGAGCGGTGATGAGGTTCACCCACCATAGTCGTGTATGAACTGATAGGTAACGGCTAATAGCACGTGGGCGATTAGAGGCTTATCAGGATTAATGGGATCAAACTTCCCAAGTGTGGGTTTCGTCCCATAGGTGATGGTAATCACATGCGCACCGCTTTTCGAACCGCTCATAATTGAACAACTGCAGAATGCGCGTCGATATTGCCCAATAGCGGACTCAGCCAAATCAATGTCATGAAATCGAAATTGCAGGCGTACCATGAATCTCCGAGCAGCCAAAGGCATGACCCTTATAGAAATCGTGATCATCATCGCGATCTTAGGGATCATCTCGTCTGTGGCGATCCCGAAATATCAGGACATGGCTCTCAATGCACAGATTAGTGCGTGCAAGGCCGCGCTCGGTTCTCTGCGCAGCGGTATTCACATTTATCACGCCAACACCGCGCTGGACGAAGACCAGCCGGCGTGGCCGTCACTCGACACCCTGGCCACTGCCGGATTGGTGATGGAACAGGCCATTCCACCCAATCCTTTTCAACACGACAACGCGGCGCCGGATTCGATCGTCGAGGGCGTGACAAAGGGCGTGACGGTCGGGGAGAGGGGCGGTTGGGCGTACAAGCCAGCGACCGGTCAAATCTGGCCCAACACACACACCGTCATCGGTGCTACCGGGTGCGGCGGTGGGGAGGATATCGGTGAGAATGAGTGGTAATGGTTCCGGAGAGGCAAGCCCACCCTAAGCGTAGTTCTCCCGGCCGGCTTGAACTCGGTCAGGCCAGCAGGTCAATACCGCTCGTGTCCTGTGACGTCGAGACCGACGGCGCTGTCAGCTTGACCTCTCCCGATTCGTGACTACATCCGCCGATCACAATGCGGTAATCATCCTGTCCCGGTGCGGCGACGAATGAAAACCCGCCGGGCAATGGAGCCCGACGGGTCTTCGGGTTGTGCACACACACCGGTTTGATAGCGTTGCTGGTGCTAATCATCGGTCTTACGGGGCGTCCGCCATCGGTCCACCGGTGTTGGCCCAGCCACGCTTGATCACAGTGGCGACCATCGGTGTCCCAGGGGGGAGGTTATCCGGATCGAGCAGGTCGGAGTCGAAGTGCCAGTCACGATTGGGCGCTTCGTAGTAGCTGCCGTACGACCACGGACTGTTCGCCTGCTCCGACAGCCACATCTGCACCATCGATCCGCTCCATGTCAGCGTGTTGCCCGACCACTTCTCCAGAAACCGTGGGAAGTTCTCAACACCGCCGCTGTAGTTACCGCCGTTGCTGGGCACATAGCCCGTTACAAACGACGCATTCACGACCGTATTACTGGCATTGCGATCGTCGACATTACCCGTGAAGCTATTCCCGTCACTCCAATTGCTGGACAGAATCGTATAGGCATCAGCCATCAGCGCGGCCGGCTTCTTATTGACCGAATTGTAATTCCCCTCGGTGTACAACGGGTTTTCGGATACAATAGTTAGACCGTCGGCCAACGATGAACCGTTCATCAGTTTCGTCGCTTTCAGATCACCGCCCGTCTGTGTGTCCTTCGTGTAGACTATACCATTGCTGGGCCAGTACGCACTCGTATTGAGTTTGGAGATGTCGATCGTCGTGGCATCGACATCCGTACCCTCACGGTCATCACGAAATACCGACGACGTCAGCGATCCTTCTGCGACCATATTGGCCGTTACGTCGACCCAGGTGCTGGCGCTGACTTTGTAGTAAGCCTGGCCATCGATGATCTTCAAACCGGCTTTGTGCTCGTATGAGTCGGTGTTGCCGCCGGACTGGTCTTTGATGATGTTGATCGCGTCCGTGGAGGCCTCCAACGGCATGGCGAGTTGTTGGACACCGTGCTCTTCGTCGCGCACCATACCCTGCCATCGCTCCATCGAACCTTCAAACCAGTCTGGGTCATCATGATCCAGCCAGGTGCCGCCGCTTTCCATATTCTGGTAGTTGCCGGCCTTATCTTTGAAACTCACGAATCCGCTACCCACACTTTGACCGGCATCGGGATGCCGGCCATGGCGAAGGGCCCCCGCCGCAGTCACGCGCGAGTCAATACTCAAACCGTTGTGCGATCCCAGATACAAATCGCCATTGGAATGGACACGTCCCGACAGTTGCATCACAGGACCCGGATGCCATTCAAGAACGTCATCATAGAAAATCGCAAACTGGAAGATTGGAATGAGCGCGCGCTCCATCCGGATTTTCACGGAGTTCTGAACGCCCGTGTTTGGCGATTGCGAGTGTCCCCAGATGTCATAGTCGACCACGAGGGCGATGAGCCCCTGATACGCTCCATTGGTAATTGTTCGCGTCGTCGGTGTCCCGGTCTTGTCCACACGGTATGTCACCCCATAGAGTTCGAGATCGAAGGAATCCGATGGCAACGGATTCGGCGGCAATCCCGTCGCCTCGACCGACTGGGAGAAGAGGGCGAAGGCCTTGTCCGCTCCCGCCTCGGCCGCATACAGAGCGTTCAAATCACGCAATTGATTGGCCGTCACCTCGGCATCGTCGGAGGATTTCATCACCGTCGATACACCGAGAATGCCCAGCATTAACAGTAACGCCAGGCTTGTCACCATGACGAAGCCGCGTTGTGTGGTCACCACCGATCGCATTATCATCATCTTGCACCACCCTTTAAAATTCGAGATTGCGTACGCTGACATTGAACGACAGGTTCCGCCGTCGATAGTCCTCGGCGATGTCCTCGTCGACGCGCGCGGACCGGGCCTCCATGTCAATCAACACATTGGTTACCAGATACGGATCGAACGGCACCTGCACCGTATCGCCATTTTGCATCACGAAGGTCACATCGAGCGATTCGATGTTGTCGGCGAACGGCATTGCTTGTTCGCCGTAGCGTTTTTCCATCATGATCGGATGATCCGGATCGCTGTTGTCGATGTAGTACATGACCTGACGGATGTGATAGACGCCGGAGCCCAGCGCATAGGCGCGTTGGAGGCTGGTTGACGTTTCGATGGTGGCCGGGCCGGTGTAGGTGTTCGACACCTGAAAGAACTCACCCGAGTCGACCGCCGGATCATGGACGTAAACCCACATGTTCTGTTCGAAGCAACTGATGTCCGACCCGTCGACGACGATCGGATCTGTCGGGTCGGTCATGTTCTCCGACAGAAACGCTTCACACGCGTCGGGATCCTGGTGTGTGATGACAATCGTATCCAATTCCGAATCGCTGCCGGTCACCGGCGCCAGCAGGCGGGGAATGCCGAAGCCCGCCATCCGGATATGTTCCGATATGGCACGTTGCACGGCCCGTCCGGACTGCTGCACCTCGGTGACTTGATCCTGCCAAATCATCTGGTGGTTCATGGTGACAAACGTCTCCAGGCCCGCGTAGACCACCAGCGAACCGATCAGGACCGCCAATAGCAGTTCGAGCACGGTCATGCCGGCCGCATTGCGAAGCACGCCGGGGATAGGTAGGCGTCCCCGTCGCCGTTGTGTCATCCTGCTCATACGCTCAACCCTCACTGGTCTTTGTACATGTAGGTCACACCGCGCTGGCGTCGTTCGACATCCACTCCATCCTGCCAGGTCACCTCGACGATGACCTTCTTGAGGTCCTGCGCTTCGTCGACGGACCACCAACTCGTTTGCATACCGGACACCGAGTCGACCTCGACGCCGGCTTGGATGTTCGGCGTGTTGCGCAATTCTTCAATCTTGTTTTGAATGTGGGAGATCACCCGGTCGGTGCTACGCGCTTGGTTATTGGCGTCGATCGACAGCGTCGCCATCGGCAGCAGCGTCAACAATCCCAGCGACAGGATGATCATTGACGCCAGCACTTCGATCAGAGTAATTCCCGATCCCGCCCGATGAATTCGGCGGATGTTGCCTGCAATTAGGATTCGCATTTTGGGCACCTCTCTCGGTTCCGGTTTAGTGGTAAATCCCGTGCCAGAAACCGACTTTTCAAGTGCGGCCGTCTATGTGGCTACCACCCAACCTCTTAGACAGCGAGCCCAACTTCCACCTCCGACGATCAGTTCGTCTCGGTCCCCGAACTCTCCGGAGCGTGGAATAGACCTATGGGGTCCGCCCCATACTCACGGTCCTTATGGGCAATCGCAGCCGTCACTTGAAGGGTCGCTCAACTTTGTAGAACTAAGTGAGAGCAAGACAGGACTGTTCGGGGCATTGATTCACCGCCCGTAGGGGGCCTCGATCATGCGCCTTTGCCACTGAACCATGGGGACTTGTCAAAACTGACAAAAAGACAGTGGTTTTGCTTTCTGTGACTTGACAATGAGCGCGTCTTTGTTACCATTTTCACGTAAATAGAGATGGAAAACGGTCGCTTTCCGGCGTAGGGCCTCCATCAGAGCAACCGCTTGGACGCTGATCGGTTTTCGAAATGCGATGGAGCACGTCTTGGAAATTGGTAGCGGCGATCAGGAAGGGGGTGGACAATGCAGTTCACCAAAGCAGAAGAGTACGGACTGTTTGGTTTGATCTACCTGGCCAAACAACCGGGCAACGCGGTTTCCACCTTACGGGAGATCTCGATGGCACAGGACGTGCCGGATAAGTTTCTGGCGAAGATCTTCCAGAATCTTACCCGGGCGGGGATCGTGAAGTCA
>WJJR01000076.1 GCA_014729565.1 Candidatus Zixiibacteriota bacterium
AATGACAACAAGTTATAGCAATAATTCCGTTCCGGTTTTCGGAAATGTAGCATGGCCAGTTCGACTCCGCTCACTGCAAGCGTCTCGGCCAAGCGGCACGGGCGAGGCGCCCGTACTACATCGCGTGTTCAATCGGAAGATAGTTCTGACAATCGCTATAATTGTCTCATTCAGTCGCCCGACCAGGGCTCGGCGGTCCGTCTCGTACAGATTTTGTCATCTATTCATCGGATGCACTTGACCCCTCTTATGGTGTCGGACGATGATTCCCGTGGGTAACCGTAGTTGTGGTTCCGTTCGGGAGAGATTGACATGGAAAACGCGCCGGCGACTGTCTGGGACTTTCTGCTCAACGCCAAACATCTTGTGATCCTGGCATTCATGCTCGTGGGTGTCGTGCTCCTGTTTATTCGCGGCGTGAACCGTTGGGTGCGGATCGGCGTACTGGGAGCGGCGTTTCTGCTCTATGGGCTGGACTTCGTGTTTCCGTTGCATCCGAGTCCGGTGTGTGCGACGACCAAGCTCTTCATGTTCAATATCACCATGGGCAAGGTCTTCCCGGCATTTTTGGCTCTCTTTCTGGTGATGATGGTGCCGAGCCTGTTTGGACGGAAACTGTTTTGCGGCTGGGTATGTCCGTTGGGGGCGGTGCAGGACCTCATCAACAAAATTCCATTCCGCTGGCGGTGGAAACAGTTCAACTTTCCGGTGTTTAACGGGATCCGATTCGCGCTGCTGGGTCTCTTCTTCCTGACATTCTACGCGATCATGCGACATGTGTCGTGGCTCGGCGAATCGGTGGAAGCCGACTTGTCGAATCAGACGTGGGTAGCCTATCAGGCGTACAGTGTGTACGAGCCGATCAACTTTTTTGAATTGTTGCACTGGAACATAGACTGGATCTGGATCGTGATGATGGCCGTGCTGGTGATTGCCAGCCTGATGCTGTATCGCCCGTTCTGTTACGCGATCTGTCCCGTCGGCGCCTTGACCTGGCTGCTCGAACGAGTGGCGCCGGCGCGGGTGCGGGTCAATATCGATAAGTGCAATGAATGCGGTGTGTGTGCGATCAAGAGTCCCTGTCCGACGATTAGACCGCTATTCGAGGGGAAACGCTCGAACCTGCCTGACTGCACATCGTGTGGTGAGTGCCTCAACACTTGCCCGAAAGATGCGATTCACTTTGGTGTCAGGGAGAGGGTGTAAGAACCACCTGGTCTACCACACTGACGGCATCCCTATTTTCGCACATGGTGGATCTTGATAATGTCGGTGGCGCCGATGGTTGGGGCCTGGCCGGCGAGGACAATGACACGGTCGCCCTTGCGTGCGCACTTGCGTTCACACGCCACCTGTTCACCGGCAGTGACCATTTCATCGGTTGTCTTCACCATCGCTACATGCAGCGGGCGGATACCCCACTGGCCCGATAGCAAACGCAACGTGTCCTGATGCGGAGAGAAGGCGAGCACAGGCTTCTCGGGGCGTGACTTCGATACCAACTGCGCAGTGCGTCCGGATTGGGTGAACACCCACAACGCGCTGGCGTCCGATTCGCGCAGGAGCACCAGGGCCGCGTCGACCATAGCTCGTTCCGCGGTCTGCGCACTGCTGGATTTGCGTAATGTCAAATCCGGTTCGTGAGCGGGATGCAGCGTTTGCACCGGATGATCAAGCCAGGCGGTATCTTCGGACTGGCGGCAGATCGCGGTCATGATGTCGACCGCGCGGTCGGGGTATTTGCCGATCGCCGTTTCGCCGGAGAGCATCAGACAGTCGGCGCCGTCGTAGACGGCGTTGGCGATATCGGAGGCTTCGGCGCGTGTGGGGGTTGCGCTTTCGATCATCGACTCCAGCATTTGGGTGGCGACAATCACCCAGCGGTCGGCGGCTGCGCATTTCTGGATCAATGTTTTCTGTGCCGCGGGGACACGTTCGACCGACAACTCGACACCCAGATCGCCGCGTGCCACCATGATGCCGTCGGCCACGTCGATGATGTTATCGATATCATCGAGCGCCTGCGGTTTTTCAATCTTGGCGACTACCGGTTTACTGGTCTTGTGGCGTTTGAGCGCGTTCTTGACCGCTCTCACGTCTTTGGCCGTACGGACAAACGAGAGGGCGACGAAGTCGGCATTGTGTTTCAGTGCGAATGCCAGGTCGGCTTTGTCTTTTGTGGTGAAGGCGGGAACCGACAACGCGCGACCGGGAACGTTGAGTCCCTTGCGTGATGTCAAGTGTCCGCCGCGCGTGACCCTGACGATCAGGGCCGTTTTGTCGGTGTCGGTGACTTTGAGCGCGATGGATCCATCGGCGAGTAGAATCGTATCCCCACGGTCGAGTTCACGGGCAAGGGTGGGAGCATCGAGTGGAATCCACGTCTCGGGTGCCGATGATTTGCGTCCGCCGACGTGCACCGTCTGCCCCTTCTTTAAATTGATACCTTCCGGTGTGAGCTCACCGATCCGTAGCTTCGGCCCTTGCAGATCAACCAGTACGCCGATCGGCACATTGACGGCCCGCGATGCCTCGGCAAGCCGACGAATCCGTCGCGCATGCTCATCGTGGACCCCGTGAGACATGTTGATGCGCGCCATGTTCATCCCGGCGCGGATCAAGCGCTCGAGCATGGCCTTCTTGTCGGTGGCCGGACCAAGGGTACAAAGGATTTTCGTGCGTTTGGATTGGATCATGGAGTGAAGATGAAGTTCATTCGGTGTCAGTGCAAGCACGCAAAGGCGCTCGGAGTCGGGGCAAGTACGCAAAGGTAGTCAGGCACTGGAACCCACAACGGGTCTATACTACGATACCTTTGAGATCATAGGCGGAATACGCTAGGAGGAACATTGAAATGGCAGACTCAATCGGAGTGATCGGATCAGGCGTTGTTGGTGAAGCGCTGGCGAATGGATTTCTGAAGCATGGTTACGCCGTCATGCGCGGATCGCGTGATCCCGGGAAAGTGGCCGACTGGCTGAAATCAGCAGGCGAGAAGGCGGCCACCGGGACGATGGAGGAGACCGCCAAGTTCGGCAGCATTATTGTGCTTGCGGTCAAGGGTACGGCTGCGGAATCGGCGGTCGACTTGTGCGGGGCCGACAATTTGAAGGGCAAGACGGTCATCGATGCGACCAATCCGATTGCCGACCTGCCGCCACAGAACGGTGTGCTGCAGTACTTCGGCAACATCAACGATTCGCTGATGGAGGTGTTGCAGAAGCGTGTGCCGGAGGCGCATTTCGTGAAGGCGTTCTCGTGTGTGGGGAATGCGTTGATGGTAAATCCTGATTTCGGTGGCACCAAACCGACGATGTTTATTTGCGGCAACAATGACTCGGCGAAGAAGACCGTGACCGATATCCTCACCACGTTCGATTGGGAGACCGCCGATATGGGTGGGGTGGAGGCGGCCCGGGCAATCGAACCGTTGGCGATCCTCTGGTGCATTCCGGGATTTCGCGAAAACCGCTGGAATCACGCCTTCAAGATGCTGACGCCGTGAGATCGGCGATTCGTATGCCATTGCCTGTCAATGCCTTAGTTCGTGGATGCGCGTAGATCAACACCTCTGTTGACAGATGCGCCTTCATCTTGCTGTTTGTCGAGTTAGTTAGTAAGGACTCACTAATGACCTCGAAGAACGCCCATCGCACACGTGTTTCTGCCGGCGAGCGACGTAAACAAATCGTCGATCGGGCCACACAGCTTTTTTCGCACCATGGGTTCGGCGGGGTGACGATGGCGATGCTCGCAACAGAGTGTGGCGTGACCGAGCCCGCGCTGTATCGCT
>WJJR01000077.1 GCA_014729565.1 Candidatus Zixiibacteriota bacterium
ATCCAGAACCCAATGGAGGTCAATGATGTTGTTGAAGAACTTCTCCAACTGGCCGGAACGGCCATTGATATGCTCACGAATCGAGTCAGTGAGATCGAAATGGCGGGCGGTCATCCGGATTTCCATAGACACGTCCTTTCTCTGCCGAAGACAGACAACGAAGCTGGGTTAGGCGCGAACATCGCGACTGACATAGACAGGCTTGCCGTCGAATGAATGGTGCGTTTCGATAAAGCGAATCGTCCGGGTTCGGGCGCGCATTACGATCGAATGGGTCATGCCACCACCCTTTTGAAAGATGACGCCACGCAGCATGTCACCGTTGGTCACTCCCGTGGCCGCAAACATGATGTCGTCGCCGCGGGCCAAGTCCTCCTCGGTGAAGATCTGATTGAGGTCGGTCACGCCCATCTTCTTGGCACGCTCCGCGTCCGCGTCGCTGCGGGGTTTCAGGCGCGCCTGCATGGCGCCGCCGACACACCGGAGCGCCGCCGCCGCCAGCACGCCCTCCGGCGCCCCACCGGTGCCCATCAGTACGTCCACACCCGTTCCCGGCACGGCCGTGGCGATGGCCGCTGAAACGTCGCCATCAGGAATTAACTGAATCCGGCACCCGGTTTTCCGAACCTCGTTGATGAGATCCTTGTGACGGTCACGATCGAGAATGACCACCGTGAGATTCTCAATGTAGCGGTCGAGCGCCTTGGCAATATCCTTCAGGTTTTCCGTGGGACTCTTTTCCAGCGAGATCGCGTCACGGGCGAGATTGGACACGGCGATCTTCTGCATGTAGGTGTCAGGTGCGTTGAGAAAGTGACCGCTGTTTCCCATAGCGACGACTGCCAGGGCGTTCGGCCGGGCATAGGCCACTGAGTTTGTGCATTCCAGCGGATCGACCGCGATGTCGACCGCCGGAACATGGCCCGTTCCGACACGCTCCCCTATATAAAGCATCGGCGCTTCATCGCGTTCTCCTTCACCAATCACGATAGTGCCGTCAAATTCCACATCATCGAATGCTTTGCGCATGGCGTCGGTGGCGGCCTGATCGGCCGACGGTCCGTCGCCTTTGCCCAGCCAGCGGGCCGACGCCAGCGCGGCGGCCTCGGTGACACGAATAATCTCCAATGCCAGATTGCGATCCATAAAAGCCCCTGTGTCGTTACGGGATAGGGTTAATCATACGCGAATGTCCATCCAACGTGCTCATTGAACATCACATGGATGATACAGTGATCCCGTACGCGGAGCAATCGATTGTATAGTCGAACCGTCACGCCTTGTGGTAAGGTATGGTCGGGCTGGTCGACGGCTTGTCGGGGCGACGGAAAACCGGCGGCTCATCATCGTCATCCGCTTCGGTCTCCGCCTCATTGGGCTGTCCGGAGAAACCGTCGTTGATCTCGGAACGGTCCAAAACCGGCTTGGGCTCCTCCTTGGCGTCGGAGGAGGTATCGTTGGATCCGCCCTCGTTCGAGTTCTCCGGCGTCGCTTCGCGTTTCCGGAAACGGGCTGCCGGGATCTTCAACTCTTCGCGGTATTTTGTGACTGTACGGCGGGCCAGTTTGATTCCCTCGGCATTCAACCGTTTGTAGATCTCCTGGTCGGAGAGCGGCTTGGCGGGATTCTCCTTATCGATCAACTCGGCGAGCCGCGTCTTGACATTCCGTTTGCTCATTGAGTCGCCATCGGCCGTCTCGACACCGCCGCTGAAGAACGATTTGATCTCCCGGACGCCCTGGGGGGTCTGGACATACTTCTCTTTCGAGACACGCGAAACGGTGGCCACATTCATCTCGACTTTGTCTGCAATATCGCTCATGCGCAACGGCTTGAGGAACTGCGAACCTTTCTCGAAGAACTCCTTCTGCTCCTCAACGATGGCCTCCATGACTTTGGTCATGGTCGATCGCCGTTGCGTGATGGCATTGAGCAGCCAGCGGGCCTGGTCGAGTTTGTCTTTGACGTATTTTCGCGTTTCCGGCGCTGTCTTCTTGCCTTTGCGCATGATGTCTTTGTAGGCCGATGTGATGCGCAAGTGGGGCAGGTGGCGATCGTTGTGATAAATGACATACTCGTCGTCGACACGCTCGACGACCAAATCCGGGACCACCGGCAGGGCGGCTGTGGTGAACCGTCCTTGCGCCGGACGTGGTGAAAGTGTCCGGAGTTCATCCATTGCCTCACGGACCTTCTCAATGCTGACGTTCAGGGATTTGGCCAGTTGCGCGTGTGTCTTGCGATCGAGTTCGTGCCAATGCTCGCGGACAATGGCCGCGGCCAGACTGTCGGAGAGATCGCGTTGATCAAGCTGGATCAGGATGGCCTCTTTGAGGTCGCGCGCAGCCACGCCGGGTGGGTCAAACCCCTGTACGACTTTGAGGACCTTATCGACTTTGTCGGCCGGGCACTTCAGCGCCTCGGCCAATTCCTCGACCGACATCGAGAGCAACCCGTTCGGATCGATATTGCCGATGATGAACTCGCCAATTTCCAACTCGTCGTTCGACAGTTTGGAGAGCTTCAATTGTTCGGTCAGGTGATCGTACAGCGAGGTCTCGACGACCGGGGTCCGTTCCCAGGACTCTTCGGGCGACTCGCTCATCTTGCGCGGAACAAACTCCGAATCCTCGTCGAGATAGTTCTCCCAATCGAAATCATCGTCGGATGATTCAGATGTCTCCGTCTCGTTCAGTTGCTCCTGTTCGGCGTCCGCTTCCTCGGTCTCCGGACCCTCGACTTCCTCCAGCATGGGATTGGTGGAGAGTTCCTGGCGCAGTTCCGCTTCCAGTTTGAGAAGCGGCATCTGCAGCATCTTCAGCGACTGAATGAGCTGTGGCGCCAGCGTCAGCTTTTGCCTAAGACCGAGTTCGAGTCTCACGAGTCCCTCTCTTGGATCCGGTCAAACATCACGTAAGTCGATGAATCCAAATGCGTTGGGGAGATTGGGCGGTTTGTGCGGCCATCCAATCACCTCTGTAATATACCCACGAATGCCAGATTCGCAACAATCGAATGGGGCTAATTGACGAATTTGGCATGGAATATGCATTATCCCCTCAGTGACCGTAACTTAATTATTTCAATAAACTTACGGGCCAACAGGTCCTCTTCAATTATCGGACGGTGACGGGTTTGGATTGAGTCGAGTTGTAGATTTGTGAGGAATTTGGAGATTTGCGTGGAGATCAAAGG
>WJJR01000078.1 GCA_014729565.1 Candidatus Zixiibacteriota bacterium
CACTACAGACAGGCCGGACGCAACGACGAAGCCATCCAGCGCTTCCGCGAATGCATCGAAGCCGACCCGCATTACGGGGCCGCCTACCTGAATCTCGGCGAACTGCTTAAAGCGAAGGGCGAGCTTGAAGAGGCGCGTCGTGTGCTCAAGACGGCGGTCGAGCGTGCCGAGTCGAAGGGTGACGTGGAGATTGTCAACATCGCCGGTGAACGACTGAAAGACATCGACGAGAGCTAAGGGTCATTCACATGCCACGCATCCCCAACATCGGCCCCAAAGAACGGCGGCGCCGTGCACTCACTTCCATTCCGATGATGATCGTCGCCGTCGGCCTGGGTGCCTATATGGTGTTAGAGAATTGGGATCCCGCCTTCCGACTTCTAGTGGCTCTCCCCCTCTGGCTATCGCTGCTCGGTCTCTTTCAAGCTAAAGAGAAGACGTGAGTGGCCCAGGCAGCGCGCGGGACGCGCAATCTGGACGACGGGGAAGAAACAATCACCGATGACAATGTTGTCGCGCAGATTCGCAAGCAGTCAGCCTGGGTGATATTTGAATCAGCGTTTGGCGCCATTGTGCTGGCGGTGTTGTTCTGGCTGGTGGTGCCGTGACCGCAACGGAGTGCCAATGAACGGAGCACCGAGCACCAGTTCGGTACAGCGTTAGTTATCGCGTACCGTCTGCCCAAACCCGATTCGCAGCGGCCCTAAAATCGTTGAAACGGTTTTCCTGAGGAATGGGATGCTGCCAACCACCCGGCTAAAGCCGGGTGTCAGAAAGCAATAAGCCCGCTAAAGCGGGCTTGCAGTCTTCTAACACCTGGCTTCAACCAGGTGGCAGCGATACGCCCAAACCGTCCCCAAACCGTTTCAACGGTTTTCTCTCCAGGAATCACCTTTGCAAATGAACTCACACCGAACTGGGATTCGGCCGCGCTCACCCTGAAGGACTCGGCGCGCCGTTGGCTGACACTCCAATCACCTGTCACTTGATAATCACCAGCTTCCCCATCTGCGAACCCAGCTTCGAATCCACCCTCCAGATGTAGATGCCGGAGACGGCGGCTTGCACATTGCGTGTCACCAAATCCCATCCGACGGACGATGGATACGTCGTGAGAAACGGGTCCGGATGGTGAATGGTCCGCACCAAGTCGCCGTCCAATGTGTAAATGCGTATCATCGCGGTATCCGGGAGATTGATGAAATGCACACGGCGATCCTGTTCGGCGAACTCGAGAATCCCGCGTCCTTCATACCCTTCCTCGTAGTAGGAGGTCCACTCACCGTGCCCGTCGCGGTAGGCCAGTTTGTAGGGATTGGGATAGACCATCACCCTCAGATTCGAATCAACCACAATCTCCGGCGAGTAGATCGGCTCGGCGTACTCGGAGTTGTTGGCGGGATACGATTCCAGCGGCTGTAACTCGATCAGGTTATTGCCGAAGTCAAACGTCGTTACAGCAAAATACAGGGGCACCGCAGCGTTGAGATTGGTGATGTTCGCTTCATAGATACCGTAGGTGAGCGTATCGAGTCCGATGATCGTATCGCGCACTTCAACTTGCTGAACGACGTTCTCTTCAATCTGGCCGGCCTCTTCATACACATTATGACGGTTGTAGTCCTGCGGCTCCCAATACGAATAACGCCGCGTCCAAATCTCCCACATCTGTCCGATCGAATTGTAAACCGTGTCGGCAGTGGAATCGACGTAGGCGACGCGGACATCGGGCTTTGCATAATCCCGCGGATCAAAATCAGGATCGCTCAGAATCGTCTTCCACTCGTCGATGCTGTACGGATGCGAGTTTGATTTCCAGGTGTCCGTCTGTTGGATGTATTCCAGACGTTTGTAGTCGACGATGTCCCAACTGGCGATCAAAGACAGTTGGTCGTCAGCGTTGAATTGTCCGGAGTAGATGCGATATCCTTCGAAGTCCCGCACGCCGGACATCGGATCGATTTCGGTTTCCGGAATGCCGCCGCTCCAGCGAAGGTGAATGCTGTACGGTCTTGTTGTCACTTCAAACGGTGGCGGTGTCGGCGGAGTCGGACCACGGAAATCCGGCACCCCATCACCCTTGTAGTACAGACTGTCACAGCCGTACACCGTGCAGTTGATCGCATACTTCTCACCGCGGTAACCATCCCCATCGGTGTCGTACCCGGGAATGTCGAACAGCCATCCGGCCCATTGCGCATTCTCCAGGAAATCGGTGAAATCCAGGTTGGCGACGAAGTCGGAGGGATCGTACGGATCAAAGTAATAGACGAAGTTTCGTGGCTGGCGGTGAAACGCTTCGCCGACCACGAAGGCGATGGTGAACGGGACCGAATCACCCGGTGCGATCGGATCGATTTGTCCGGAGGATACGACCATACTTGGGTTGTGCCCATCAGCGATATCAACAGCATCACGTCCGACACGATACGGCGGCCCCCAACCCTCTTCTGATTTGTCAATCGCGGCATATACCTGATCGTAGTCGATTTCGCCGTTGATCATGTAACGGTACCAGCCGCGCGTATTCCTCGGTCCACCAACGGCACTCGTGGCGCCAAAGGCGGATTGTCGATACGGCCCCCACGAGAGGTTGTTCGAGTGTTCGCTGTATATGGGCGCGTACCAGTTGAAAGTGAACTCACCTCCGGGAGGCATTCGCAAGACGCGCACGCCCGCGATGCCGGTCGGACATTGAATGTTCCAGGACGAGTACGTCAACGGATCGCCATCATTGTCGGCCCACCAGACGAGGTTCATGGTATCCACGATCTCAGGAACAGCGCCCGCGGTCACCGGTATACATCCGGAGATCGCTTTTGGTGGATGGTCACGAGGGACCCACAGCTTGTCGTTAAGGACAAACGGATCGATGAATAAGCCAACCGTTCCATCGACAATGGGACGATCACCGACGTTGATGATCCAATAGTCGATCAGGATAAATCGCTTGGCGAATCGCATGCTCCAAGAGTAGCTCGTCTGATGAACTTCGATGCCAATTGGGGTGTACGGACGTTGATCGTAATAGTCGTAACCCCATTTGTACGACAACCACGACGTATCCGACATGTTGAGGTAGAACTGCTGCTCCGCACGGGCCTCGGGATCATACAATGGCCCGAGCGTCCGGCGATTCGACGTCTCACTGAAATCCTGATAGCTTAAGAGATCACTGAAACCAGTCCACAACAGAATCGTATCAATGCCGCGAACACATCCAAATCCGAGCAACGCATAATTGAGATAGTCGTTTTCCGTGCGGGGTGGGAACTCGAGCGACGGGGTCCAGGTGATTTCAAGGTATCTCAGTAAGTCGCGACGTCGCGGCGCCGACGCCCCATCCCCTTCTTCATCCCCTAACCCATAAACGCGCCCCGTTCCCAGCGTCCCGTCCGTCTCGAGTCCAAACCAGATGTCGTTGATGTAATGGACTTGAGTCTTCCATACCGGATACGCCTGTGTGGAAGTCGGCTTTGGCAGCCGATCAGGATCGAATTGGGATATCCGATCACGCAGTGGTCCGGCCAAAGCCGCGGCAGCATGCAGGACTGTGAACGAAACCAGACAGCAGAAACACCATACGACGGCCCGGCGACCGTGCGGTCGGTAGTGATTTGGCGATATGAGACGCGAAGATAACGGCACCAAGGAATCAGCCTCCCGTGAAAGGCAATGGACAGCTCCAGTCGTCCGCTCATAACCGCCGCTAATCGAATATAGTACCCCTACCGGTGCAGTGTATTCCCATATTCACCACTCCGGAGCACCGAAACGGAGCACCGAGCCCTGGCTGGGCACACCCAGGGGTCCCAACAAGAAACGGGCGCGGCAATCGTCGCGCCCGTCTCATATCTCACTGATCAGTGGACAGTCTAATACGCCGCCAGATCGCGCATGGTCGCTTCGATCCCGGCGTCCTGCGGCAGGATTGCGTTTTCAAGCTCGGGGCCGTAACCGACCGGCGTGGGCAACGCGCCCATGCGACGGACGGGTGCATCAAGTTCATCGAACAGTTCTTCACCAACCCAGGCGGCCACCTCACCACCAAACCCACCGAGCTGCACGTCTTCGTGCAACACCAGCAGCTTCCCAGTCTTCTTCACTGAGTCGGCGACGATCTCTTTATCCCACGGCGTGATCGTGCGTAGGTCGATGATCTCGGCCTTGATACCGTCACCAGCCATCTTCGACGCTGCGGTATTGGCCTTCAGCACGGTGGCGCCCCAGGTCACGACCGTGATATCGGTCCCCTCTTTAACGATCCGTCCCTTGCCGAACGGAATCGTGTAGTCCTTGCCGGGATAGCGCGATTTCAGAATCGGCTGGCGATACAGGCGCTTGTGTTCAAGGAATAACACCGGATCTTCACAGCGAATGGCCGTCCGCAATAAACCGACCGCGTCAAGTGCCCGCGATGGGAACGCAATCAATATCCCCGGGATGTGTGCAAAGGTCGCTTCGATTGACTGTGAGTGATACAGCGCTCCGGAACCCCCGAGATACCCACCAGTGGCTACGCGGATCACCGCCGGACAGGAAAACTGGTTATTCGAACGCCAGCGGATCTTCGCTGTCTCATCGACCAATTGCATAAACCCGGGCCAGATGTAATCGGCGAACTGAATCTCGGCGACCGGTTTCAGACCACGGGTGGCAATACCCGTCGCGGTCCCGCAGATCGTTGCTTCGGCCAACTGCGAATTGTACACACGCAGCGGACCGTATTCCTTCATCAACCCGATGGTCGCCTTAAACACACCGCCCTTACCCGGCACTTTGCCAAGTAGATCGGGATCGCCGACGTCGGCAACGTCCTCACCAAAGATCATGATCTTCGGATTGACCGCCATCTCGTCGAAGAGCGTCTTGTTGATGCCCTGAATGATCGACAGATCGGATCCCTCGAATTGCGGCTCCGCGTCAAACTCATCGGATGTGACATCGACATCGGG
>WJJR01000079.1 GCA_014729565.1 Candidatus Zixiibacteriota bacterium
AAACAAGACATGACTTTTACAACACGCCCAAAGCCGCGTGCTAGATTCGAATTCACCTGCTCACCTGGTCACCTGTTCCAACCCGGCCCGCCAACTGCCCGCAGGCCGCGTCGATATCCACGCCGAACGATTTGCGGATCATCACCGCCGGTGCGCGGGGATAGAGGTAATCGCGGAAGGCGAGGACTCGCTCTTCCGATGGGCGGCGGAATTCCGATTCCGGGTGGGGGTGGAAACGGATCAGGTTGATCTTGCAGGGAATGCCGTGGATGAACGAGACCAGTTTCCTGGCATCGTCAATCGAGTCGTTAATACCGTCCATCAGGATGTATTCGAAGGTGACGCGATGTTTGGTGGCATTCGCTACCGCGATAGCAGCCTCTTTCAATTCCGCCAACGGGTAGCGGCGATTAATCGGCATCAATTCAGAGCGCTGTTTGTCATCCGCGGAAATGAGCGAAATCGCCAGATGCGCTTTGATGCCATCCTGCGCCCAGCGATGAATCTGCGGGACCAGGCCGACCGTCGAGACCGTGGTTTTGCGGATTGACACTTCGAGTCCCGATGTCGATGCGATCACGTCGAGCACCGCTTTGACCGCATCGTAGTTCTGCAACGGCTCCCCCATCCCCATAAAGACAACGTTGGTGACCCGCTCATCCTCCGGCAGCAGTTCGCCGACACGAATGATCTGGCCGACGATTTCCGCCGGCGTGAGATTGCGCTGGAAACCCATCGTCGCCGTCGCGCAGAAGCGACAGCCCAGCCCGCAGCCCGACTGTGTGGACACGCAAACCGTTCGCCGCTCACCATCCCGCATGAGAACGCTTTCCCAGACGTCGGTATCGTCGCCGAAGAGGAGCTTCTGAGTCCCATCGGGGGAGTCCTGGATCGCCTTCGGCCTGGGAGTGTCGAGGGTGAACCGGTCGGTCAATCGGTCGCGCAGGCCACCATTGAGATTGGTCATGTCGTGAAAGTCGAACACGCCGTGGCGGTAGACCCAATTCCCGATCTGCTGGCCGCGATACGAGGGCTCCCCAAATTCGTCAGTTAATCGCCGGCCAATTTGTTCGGCTGTCCGGCCCAACAGGTTCTCTTTAGTGGCCGTGACGCCGGTCGTGAGTTCATCATTGGTCATCATCGGGTTAGATACGCGCCCAACGGCTCGTTCGCAGAGGTCCGCGCTGTGCAAAAGCTGCGCTTACGGGTTCTCTATTGTGACAGGGTGCGTTAAGGTTTACTACGAAGCCACCGACAATAGAGGTGAGAGGAGTCGGGTACGCAGCCCGGAGGCCAAATGTTCTCAGAAGACGCCCGCATTCTCGTCATTGACGACGAAAAAGAAATCACCGAAATCGTTGATGCCTTTCTGACGACGGCCGGGTATGACGTTGCCATCGAGAATACCGCCCAGAGTGGCATCGAGCGCGCCCAGTCCTTCAAGCCACACCTGATTTTGCTCGATATCATGATGCCGAGCATGGACGGTTACGAGGTCTGTAATCGGTTGAAGCAGAGCACCGTAACTGCTGATATACCAGTGGTTTTCCTCACCGGCAAGGACGCCCGCGATGATCAGGGGAGAAGCTTTCGAGCCGGATGCGACCTCTTTGTGAAAAAGCCGTTTTCCTGCGAACGTCTCCTCGATATCGTCAGGATCGTCCTCCTTTCAGTCAGCAAATAGCCTCAATCCCTTTTTTTGCCCCGCTTTTTGTGCAACGCACAATGAATCCAAATCGTAGAACGGGTGAAAGTTATGAGCGTGTTCTATGACTGAACCGAGGATAATCAAACGCTATCGGAATCGCCGCCTGTATGATACCCAGACCAAGCAACAGATTACCCTGCAACGGGTTCGCGAGCTTGTTAAGGCCGGGGTCGACTTCCGGGTGCGCGAAAGCCACACTGATCGCGACCTGACCGTGCTGGTTCTCAGCCAGGTTCTGGGCGAGGAAATCCGCAACTGGCAAGACCGAGATGATGCGAACGAGGTTTTACGAGAGTTAATCAAACGAGGAGGGGATGCGAGTATGACCATTTTATCGAAAACCGTGCTGGCTGCGATCGGTGCGTTGTCGCTGACAAAGGAGAACGCCGAGCGGATCGTGGACGAGCTGATCAAGCGCGGTGAGCTGGATAAGAGCAAGCGCGCCGAGGCAATCAAAGAAGCGGCCGACAAGGCAGAACAACGCGCCCGCGGCACCTATGACCGGATGCTCGACAGTGTCAAAACCTCCGGTGCCAAACAGCGTCTGGATAAGATCATCGAAGGTGTCACGGCACGGGTGAAGGACATCCAGGACCAGGCCAACCGGATTCGTCCGGCCAGCAGCGAAGAAATCGATTCACTCAAGAACACCATTGCCGATCTCGAAACGAAGATCGAGGAACTCAAGCAGCACTCCGAAGAACAGGCTCAAGAAGATACTGAAGAATCCAAAGGACTCTAAGTCGTCCGTAACCGACATTTGCGCAAATATCGCATTTAAGATTTCGATGTGGTAGACAAG
>WJJR01000080.1 GCA_014729565.1 Candidatus Zixiibacteriota bacterium
CGAAGTAGTTCCCCGGGGTGGTCTGCGTGTAGATCCGTGAAAACCACCCGGCGAGAATGTTGCCCAAAAACACCGTGAACAGCCAGATTCCGGTGATCACCGACTTCATGCGATTGGGCGCCTCCTCGAACGCCATCTGCAATCCGATCACCGAAATGCACAATTCGGCCATCGTCATGAGAACGTAGGCAGCAACCTCCCACAAGATCGACACCTTGGACTGCACGGCGAAGTACCCCGCGGTGCTCATCGTCGCCATACACGCGATCACCAGGAAGAACCCGATCAACATCTTCTTCGGCGATGACAGGCGGTTGGTTTCCGACTTATCGGTTCGCGACCAGAGCCACGCAAAGAACGGCGTTAAGACCACAATCAGAATCGGATTCAGCCCCTGTACCGCATCGGGTGGGACATTCCCAAAGGGTGTGTCGAGGATCATGTAGTCGCGCGCAAACAACGTCCACGTCGAATATGCCTGATCAAACACCGACCAGAAAAACACGATCAACAGAAAGAACCCGGAGAGACGCATCAGCACCTGGCGCTCTTCGCGTTTCTCCTCCGGCGATTTCTCCTGCTTGAACCGCGCCCGTGCATCTTCGACTGGATAATGCTTTTTGCCGATGTAGAAGATGCCGAGCGATACCGCCATCATAATCGTGGGAGCCATGAACGCGACGCTGTAGCCGTAGTGGTCGCGAATGAACGGGAGCGTGGTCATTGTCGACGCCGCGCCGACGTTGATCGCCATGTAGAACCACGAAAACGCCTGCGACATCAGGTGGCTCTTGCCTTGCTCCTGGTACATCAAGCCCATCAAGGTGCTGATGTTCGGCTTGATCGTTCCCGATCCGCCGGCCAGCAGAAACAGCGAAACATACAGGCCGATTTCACTGGTGAACGATCCCAGTATGATGTGGCCACCGATGTACGGTAGCGCGAAGTAGATGATCGTCTTGAACTTCCCCAGCCAGCGGTCGGCCACATACCCGCCCAGGATGGGCGCAATGTAGGCACAGGCCGTGAACAGGGATGCCACCGTCGCACTGTTGGCATCGGTATACCCCAGCACGTCGATCATGTACAACACGAGCAGCGCCTTCATCCCATAGAAGCTGGCGCGCTCGGCCAGTTCACCCCAGAAGATGAACCAGAAGCCTTTCGGATGTTTGTTGTCGGGATTGGTCATCGGCAAATCCATCCTTGTCTGATGCGGTCAGGGTCTGGGAATGTAAGGATTAAACCGCCGCTATGCACGGGAGAATTCGGGGGTCAGCACCGAACTGGGGCTCGGTGCTCCTTAGAAATTGTCAATGTCCGCCGTAGGGCGGGTGCGCGGATGGTTACAAGAGGAATGTCAGGTGACGACTCACCGGTGCGGTGACGAGCTATCGATATGTGACTCACAGCGCACCCGCCCTACAGGTGCACTGTCAAATCCCCCCACCCGACTCATACCGCTCGTGCAGCGCCTGTGCCTGCGTGATGCGGCTGCCCGGGGGCACGCTGTGCGTGAGCCAGACATTACCACCGATCGTCGTTCCTCTGCCGATGGTGATACGCCCGAGAATCGTCGCACCGCCGTAGATGATGACATCGTCTTCGACAATCGGATGACGCGGTATGCCTTTGATGGGATGACCGTGTTCGTCGAGCGGGAAGCTCTTGGCGCCGAGAGTAACACCCTGATAGACGCGGACGTTCCTGCCGATCACACAGGTCTCCCCGACCACGACGCCTGTTCCGTGATCGATGAAGAAGTGTTCACCGATCTTGGCGCCCGGATGAATGTCGATGCCGGTGATACTGTGTGCGTGCTCGCTGATGATGCGGGGCAGGAGCGGCACGTCTAAACGATAAAGTTCATGCGCCAAACGGACATTCGCAATCGCCTGTATGCCGGGATAGCAGAAGATCGCTTCATCGGGTGACGTCGCGGCCGGGTCGCCCTCGTAGGCGGCCTCCACGTCGGTTGCCAGCAGACGGCGCACCTCCGGCAGCCGTGATGTGAACTCGCGGACCACGTCCTTGGCGCGCGTGGCGGCGTCGGCCTCCTGCTGCACACCCGACTCGTTGGCAAACAACAGGCAGCGCGCCGTTTGCACACGCAGCATGCGCAACGCAACATCGAGTGTCGCACCCACATGAAAACGCAGACTGTCGGCGGGCAGTTCGGATTTGCCGAAGTATCCCGGGAACAGAACCGACCGCAAGGCCTCGATAATCTCTACGACCATATCGCGCGACGGCAGCTTACGGTCGACACCGTTCGCCCGGCGGGTATGGGCCAAATGATCCCCGGTGGAGCAGAGTTGATCGACCACGGAATCCAGCGCGCCGGCGTCGAATGTTGTATCGGTGGTATACACGGAACTCCTGCCTTCTCTAAGCGTGCTCATCAAACAACCACGTACTCAAATACCGTTCACCATTCGAGGGAATGATCACCACGATCAGTTTACCCTTGTTCTCTTCGCGACTCGCCACTGTCCAGGCGGCATGCAGGGCCGCTCCGCTGGAGATACCGACCAGAATCCCTTCCTCACGGGCCAGACGGCGGGACATCGTTCCCGCTTCGGGAGCGGTCACCTGGACAACTTCGTCAATCAAATCGGCGCGCAGAACACCGGGTACGAATCCGGCGCCGATTCCCTGCAATTTGTGCGGTCCCGGTGAACCGCCGGAGAGAATCGGTGAATCGGCCGGCTCGACCGCGACCACCTGAAACGACGGTTTGCGTTCTTTGATCACTTCGGCAATGCCGGTGACCGTACCCCCGGTTCCGACACCGGCTACGAGGATGTCGACCTTGCCGTCGGTATCGTTCCAGATTTCTTCCGCCGTAGTGCGGCGATGGATATCCGGATTGGCGGGATTCTCGAATTGTTGCAGCAGCAAGTAATTGGAATGGCTGTCGGCCAACTCTTGTGCACGCCGAATCGCCCCCGGCATCCCTTCCGATCCCGGTGTCAACACCAACTCCGCACCATACGCGGCCAGCAGCTTGCGCCGTTCGACACTCATCGTATCCGGCATGGTTAGAACCAGTTTCAGCCCTTTGGCTGCGGCGACAAACGCCAGGGCGATACCGGTATTGCCGCTGGTCGGCTCAACCAGGACGGTATCGGGCTTAATTTGTCCCTGCGCAATTGCCGCTTCGACCATGCTCAACCCGATACGGTCCTTCACACTGGACGCCGGGTTGTAGAACTCCAACTTGGCGACCACATCGCCATGCATGCCCTCGCCAAGCTTGTGCAGACGCACCAGTGGTGTTCGTCCAATCAAATCAAGAATGTCATTGGCGATTCTGGCCATAAACTCCTCCTCGGTATTCAGATCGGCAGGTTAGGGAGAGACCTTTGTGAACCCGATGGGTCTGTCCATCATCAAATGTGTTCATCTCACTCACGAGACCGAACTGGTCGTATCGAATCCACGTTACACGAAGGCGAGCCCACCATTCCCGGCGTGCCCGCCCTCATCTTTTGTTCAACTGTTCTATGGCACCGAGCCGGGGCTCAGTACTCCGCTAACGCATTGTCAGCAGACCATCGAGACGCCCGTCTCTTCGCAGACGCCATCCAGCAACGCCCAGTATGCGTCGAGCGCCTGTTCGGTTGCGTGCATGACCTCTTCGGGATCGGTGCCGTTATCGAGCAATAGTCCGAGTGCCTTTCGCTCGCCTTCGCGGTGCATGATGTCGATCTCGCCGTGCACATCAAAGTATGCGTGGGCCTGCTGATCGCCGATGCCGTAGTTCTGCTTCAGACCTTTGGTCTTGGTTTCGGCCACACCGGGCTGCTGGCTCTCGTATGCATACAACGCCGCCAGACCGCAAGCGGTGTTCTTCTGCGCCAGTTCATTGAACGTATCAACGATGTTCTTCGCTGCCGGATGCGGCGCGGCCGTCGAGACTGCCGCACGATTGTGACCGAGACTTTCGGCAAAATCCAGCCACAGTTCGTTGTGCGGCTTCGGATGATTCAACTCATCAACGAGATTGCTGTCGATTTCGGCCTTCACGGTCGCATCCATGGCTGTTGCTCCGGTCGCCACCAGGTACTGCGGAAACGCCGCCACATGCGGATAGTACATTTTGGCATACGTCGCCAACTGCTTCCGGGTCAACTCACCCTTCTCCCAGGCAACATAGAACGGATGATTAAGGATAGATTTCCTCTGGATTAACGCATCGATCTGGTCGAGTACTTGACGTGAATGAGTCACGTGCCCTCCTCTATCGTGAAGTGAAATGTTACGCGTAAGACGCAGTAACCCGGTCAGCCGCGCGGATAGTTCGGCGCTTCCCGGGTGATCGCGACATCGTGGGGGTGGCTTTCCCGCACACCCGCCGATGTCACGCGGATAAACTGGGCCGTGGTCCGGAAGGTGGCAAGGTCTTTTGCGCCGCAGATGCCCATTCCCGCACGCAGACCGCCGGTCAACTGATGCACCGAATCGGCCAGCTCCCCTTTGTACGGCACCCGTCCCTCGATCCCTTCGGGGACGAGCTTGCCGATGTCTTCGTTGTCCTGATAATACCGGTTTCGCGACCCGAGGGCCATCGCATCGAGCGATCCCATGCCGCGGTACACCTTAAACGACCGCCCATCGAGCAGGATTTTCTCACCAGGCGCTTCGTCGGTCCCGGCAAACAACGAGCCGACCATGACGGCATTCGCTCCGGCAGCCAGCGCTTTGCTGAGATCGCCCGAGAATCGAATACCACCATCGGCAATGATCGGTGTACCGGTCCTGGCGGCCTCCTCGGCGCACTCGAATATCGCAGTCAGTTGCGGCAGCCCCGCGCCGGTAATCACGCGCGTCGTACAAATCGATCCCGGACCGATCCCAACCTTGACTGAGTCGGCGCCGGCGGCAATCAGATCGCGCGCGCCCGACCGTGTTGCTACATTCCCGGCGATCACATGGACCTCGGGAAACGCATTCTTGATCTGTTCGGTGGCATCGATCACGCTTTGCGTGTGCCCGTGCGATGTATCGATACACAAACAGTCGGCTCCGGCATCGACCACGGCGCGTGCGCGCGACAGCCCCTCGTGCGGTCCGACTCCGACCGCCGCCCCGACACGTAACCGTCCCCGATCATCCTTGCATGCATGTGGGAACTGCTTGCTCTTCATGATGTCCTTGACCGTGATCATCCCGCGCAAATTGCCGTCGTCGTCGACAATCAGCAGCTTCTCGATGCGATTCTTATGCAGCAGTTCCTGCGCAGAACTCAGGTCGGTGCCTTCCGGGACCGTAATCAACGGTTGCCGGGTCATCACCTCACCGATCGGCAGCGACAGGTCCTTGTGGAAACGCAAGTCACGGTTGGTGATGATGCCGATAAGCTTCTGGCCCTCGGTAATCGGAATGCCGGAAATCGAGAAGCGGCGCATCAAGTTGAGTGCATCGCGGATTGTCCGGTCGGCGGTCAGGGTAATCGGATCGCTGATCATACCGCTTTCCGACCGCTTCACCTTGTCGATCTCCGCCGCCTGTCCGTCGATGCTCAGATTCCGGTGCACAATCCCCAGACCACCCTGGCGCGCCATGGCAATGGCCAACTGAGACTCGGTGACTGTATCCATCGCCGCCGACAGAATGGGAATCGGCAGCGCGATATTGCCCACACGCGTGGACACATCGACCTGGTGCGGCAGCACGTCGGACCGTGCCGGGACCAGCAGCACATCGTCGAAGGTTAGTCCCTCGCCAAGGATGCGCGCCGCCCATTTGGGTACGTCCACGTCGCTGGCCAACGGGGCCGCGATGGTGTCCACTTTGTTTGCCGTGTGATCGGTGATTGTCGTCGCCATAATCGCTACTCGTCTGAGTTATCGCTGTCCCATATCAGAATGCGCCCACACGAATCGCAGGTGATCACGCGTTCGCCGCGACGAATCTCCTGCACCAATTGCGGCGGCAGGTTCTTGAAACACCCGCTGCACGCCCGGTTCTTCACTGCCACCACCGCGCCGGCGCCTTTGCCGCGACGCACGCGCTCGTAGACCGACACCAGCGGTTTGTCCAGCCGCACCAGGACGTTTTCGCGTTCGCCCTGCTTGATCTTGATCTTGTCGCCGACCGAATTCATTTCGTTTTCGATCGTGTTCAACTGATCGGTGTTGGTCTGAGTGATCTCGTCCAACTCTTTCTTTTTCGTTTCGACCTCGTTGGTCAGCGTATCGATCGTTTCCATCGCCTGGAGAATTTCCTCTTCGGCGCTGTTGATCTCATTACGGGCGTGGTCGATCTCCCGTGAGATCGCATCGTACTCTTTGTTGGTTTTTACCTGCATCATTTGGGACTTGAGACGCTCCAATTCGGAGGTCTTGTCCTTGACCCGCAGTTCCAGACGTTTGTGCTCGAGACGGGTGGCTTCGAGCTGATCCTGGGTTTCGTCGAGTACGTTCTTGGCGGCTTTGATCTCCCCTTCGAGGTTCTCGATCATGTCGGGGAGGTACTCCTTAGACCGTTCCAACTCCCCGAGCTGGTAGTCCAAACCCTGGAGCTGCATGAGCAATTCGGAGGTCGTCGACATTGAATCTACTCCCATTACGTCACTCCCCCGTCGCCAGACGGGATGATAAAAAAAAGCGCGCACCCCACCGGGGCGCGCGCAACTCGCATTCGTTTCGGTACGCTGCCTCCTGCGCAGGCAGCTTTAAGTACGGACACTGTGTTCGATGCGTAACGATCGTGTGTATGGTCATCTCCAGCCGATCAAATGGTGGGCAATACTGGACTCGAACCAGTGACCTTTCGGATGTGAACCGAACGCTCTAACCAACTGAGCTAATCGCCCCCATGTCCTCCAGTATCTGTACCCAACTCCTATCTGACATCGTCTACCGCTCTATGACGGCTTCCGTTCCCATCCTGTTGGTGCCACTGTGATCATGGGCCCACCAGGACTCGAACCTGGGACCTACTGATTATGAGTCAGCAGCTCTAACCGACTGAGCTATGGGCCCGTCGAACTCCCTTCTGAGCAGGCCACGGTCACCGTCGACTCAGGCACCCATCCGGGCACCGTAATTTCATACGATTGCAATCGGGGACCTGTCAGTCAACTTCTTTTTCGGATCGGATGGGTCGGGTTTGAGATGACCCATACTTCCCTGAGCCGTACGCCTCAAGCCGCGTAGCGGCGCTATTTCTGATCTCTCAATCCACATTACATCTGATTGGTGCCTAGCTCTCCCCGGCCGTAGTCAATTGCTTCCACTCATTCATCAGGCGTTCAACAGCTTCCGTGTCACCGGCACGCTGGGCCTGCGCCATCGCCCGTTTGATATCGCCAACGCGGGCATGGAGGCGGCGCTTCTGGAATTGCCCGACGACATCATTGAAAATCCGTTCACAATGTTTGGCTTCCACACTATGCACCAACAGCCGCGCCCACCGCGTCATCTCCTCCGGTGGTGCATTGAGATCGGTCGGCGACTGGATCCGCCGGCCCTCGGCCGAGGCATCAAGCAACCGTTGGTACATGCGCCGTAGCAGTTCATCATGGAAGTCCTCCTGTTGCACCAACGAGCGCGCCTTTTCAACATACTCCGGGTCTTCCATCAGCACCCGCAGGAATTCCTCTTCGCGCAGAATGACTTCCGGCTCGGCCGGACGTGACGACGCTGGCCGCGACGGACCCTTCGATCTCCCCATCAATGACCGTATCTGCGATTCGGGAATGTCGATCAGCCCGGCGGCCTCGGACACAAACGCCGCGCGGCGGGTGGCATCATCGATTTGGGCCGCCAGCTCGGCAAACTCCTTCGCCAGCTTTTCGCGCGTAAGGAAATCCAGACCGCCGCTTTCAGCACGCGCCCGTTCGATGCGATATTCGAGCACCGTCGGGGCCGAATCGACCGCTTTCGCAAAAGCCTCGCGTCCATGATTGCGGATCAGACTGTCAGGATCTTCGCCTTCGGGTAAGGTGGCAACATCGACGCGTAAGCCCGCGTTGAAGGCCACTTCGATTCCGCGCAGGGTCGCGCGCTGGCCGGCCAAATCGGAATCGTAGACCAACGTGATGCGATCGCAGAACCGCGCCAGCAGTTTCCCCTGATCGATCGTCAGCGCCGTCCCGGACACAGCGACAACATTCTCGATTCCACCTTCAAACATCGTCAACCAGTCAAGATATCCCTCAACGACAAATGCCCGGCTCTGCCGGCGAATCGCCTCGCGGGCCATATACAGCCCATAGAGGACTTTGCTCTTGTGATAGACGTCGGTCTCGGGTGAATTCAGATACTTCGGTTCATCTTCGGAGGAAATCGCACGGGCGCCGAACCCGACCACGTTGCCCGACAGATTGGTAATGGGGAATGTGATACGATTGCGAAACCGATCGTACGGACTGCGGCTCTTTTCTGACTGCGATGCCAGACCGGCATCAAGCAATGCGCGTTCACTCAAACCACGCGCTCTCACACTGCGCATCAAAGTGTCAAACGCATTCGGCGCAAACCCGACACCCGCCCGACGCAGTGTGTCATCGGCATAGCCGCGTTTGTGCAGATAGTCGAGTGCGTGCTGGCCCGGCGGATTGAACAATGCC
>WJJR01000081.1 GCA_014729565.1 Candidatus Zixiibacteriota bacterium
GTCTTGTGAAATCGCTGGATTTGGCTATATTGCCAGTGGCCCCGCATTGTTTACCGACCGAGAAATGTACTACGGAGAGGTGCCTGTAATGAAAAGACTACTCATCTGTGCTGTGACCCTGAGTCTGGTGTGTGGATTTGCGCTGAATGCATCGGCCGGAGTTGATCCGGGCGCACGCGATTCGGTGTGGCTCGAAGATGTCGTGTGGGACGGCGATACCAATTTCACCACCGACTTGTATACCGAAACCGATGATTCGCTGAAACAGGCGACCATTGTCCTGATGTGGAGCAGCAATCAGATTGAAATCGATTCGGTGTCGCTGATCGGCAGCCGATGGGAAACTCAAGTCACTGGCGGCAACGGTTTCTTCGTGGGCACTTATGGCGAGGTTGGTGGCGTGCCCTCCGATGTTCACTACAACATCTCGTTTTTGCCATTCGGCCAGCTTCTCCCGACCGGCAGCGGATTGGCCGGCCGCATTCACTGGAGCAGGACCACAACGGTTACTGAAGAGCTGTTTACGGTCGACACGTCGACCACCTCGAGCGGCTCGGTGGTAAACACGACCTTGTTCGGCACATCATCATTGGAGGGAGACAATTTCGTTCCGGCGTTCGACACCGGTGAGATCGATGCGATTCTCTGTGACTGTCCGTCGCAGGGCGACATCAGCGACGATGATGTCCTCGATGCGGTTGATCTCAACATGCTGATCGACATCATCTTTTTCAATGCACCGGATGTTCAGGATCCGCAGTGCCCCGACGCCCGATCGAACCTCAACTGTGATGCTGTCTCTGATGCCGTCGATCTCAACATCCTGATTGAGGTGCTGTTCTTCAATGGCAGCGCGTGTGATCCGTGTCAGCCGTAGCGGCATGATCGCCTAAAATCGTAGTAAAACGTTTTCCGCCGAGAACCCCGGACCCAGCGCTGTGACCAGCGCATTGGTTCCGGGGTTTGGTGTATTCTCCCGTAGCGTGCGATCAAGCACAAACAGAACAGTCGGCGATGACATGTTGCCGTAGTCGCGCAGAACGGTACGTGCGCCATCGTAGTACGCATCGGGCAGCGGCAACGCCTCCTGGTAGGCGTCCATCACTTTGGTGCCGCCGGGATGCACGATGAACGCGGCCAGATCGTCAAGTGTCAGTGCGTTGTCATTGAGGAAGGTCTCGATATTGGTTCGCGCTTTGTCGCGCACGAGTTTCGGGATCGACCGCGAAAACACGACCTGCATGCCGGCACTGTCGAAGTTCCAGCCCATGACATCGAGCGAATCGGGCCAGGTCGTCGATGCTGCCGCCGTGATCGTGGGGCCGCTGGCGTCTGAGGCAACGTCATCGCCGACAACCAACACACCGGCCGCCCCATCGGCGAAGAGAGCGGTCGCCACGAAATTCGATTTCGAGTAATCATCGGATTTGAATGTCAGGCTGCACAGCTCGACAGCAACCAACAGCACGCGCGCCGTCGGATCGGCGAGAGCCGCCCGGTAGGCGTGGGCCAGGCCCGATGCCCCACCGGCGCAGCCGAGGCCCCACAACGGTGTGCGACGGATGTTGCCACGCAGCCCCAGCACATTGGCCAGACGCGCATCGATCGATGGTGTCGCCAGGCCGGTGGTGGAGACGAAGATGATGTGGTCGAGATCGGTGGGTGTCAGTCCCGTTTGAGTCAGGCAGTCGCGTGCCACCTGTTCACCCAGGCGGGTGGCCCAGTCGATGTACACGGCATTGCTTTCGCCGAAATCACGTCCGTTGCCAAACCACTCGGGCGGCATGCAGGAGTAGCGGGTGTCGATGCCGGCGTGGTCAAAGACCGCAGCGAGGCGTTCGAGATCGAGTCCGGAGTCGCGGAAGTGGTCTAACGCAAACCGGCGCGCCACCGGTTGCGGGATGGCGTGGGGTGGGACGGCGGTCGACGTGGCAATAATACGTGACATGTCGGATCAGGTGGACAATCGAGCAGTCGAATATCCTAATAGTGGCTGACCGGTCGCTGCTTTCTCCACAGGGAAAACGCCGGTGAGCGGGAAATCGTTCGGTTCTTTTGTGCGGAAAATCACTTTTCTCTTGCGGGGTTGGATTTTCGATGAAATCATGTCAGCGGCGGTTGTGGAAGTCGTACCGCCGGTTAGAGTTGTATAATACTGCTGAAAGGGATTGATCAGCGCCGGGCCGTTGGGCACTGGCGCAGCAGAAGATACACGTTTCACCTCGGGGGGCACCATGCCGTTTTGGACCGCATTCTGGTTGATTGTTCCGCCGATTGCCCTGTTGGCGATGGCGTTCATCAAGTTCTTCCGTGATGACTATCATCGCCGTCTGAGCGAAGAGCACCAATAGTAACTTATTGTATGTCAATAAGTTATGTAGACCCTGCGGCTCCGGCAGCCGGGCTGGAGAGTGTTGATCATCTCTGTGGAGGCTGTGGCAACAATTGACAACGGCTTGAGGGAGGTTGCATCTTGACAGCGAGGCCGTTGTCGGGCAAACCGATGATATTATTAGAGAGTATCAGGTAATGGTGAGCATTATGATAGGGTCAATTCCGCGTCAACTCCCCGTCATGCCGGCCGTCGGCCGGGGCGGGGGTTTCCCCATAGATACCTCCCGACAAGGAGGAGCACATGAGCGCCAAACGGTGCGAGGCGTGCGGCATGCCGATGACGCATCAGTCGCAACACGGCAATGGCGACGCCGACTACCCGTACTGCATCTATTGCACGGATTCTGCGGGTAACTTGAAGCCCCGGAGTGAGATCCGGGAAGGGATGATCCACTATGTGATGAAATCGGAGAACTGCCAGAGACCGCAAGCGGAGGCGGAGGTTGACAAACAACTCAACACGCTCCCCGCCTGGCAGATGACCGGTTGATCACACGATTCACCCACTAACTGAGCCCCCGTCATGATGGACGGGGGCTTTTTTATATGTGCCCTTATGAATTGGGTGTCCCTGACGCCCTCGTCAGGGATTACTTCACATAGACCGTTGCGTTCACCCCGAACCTCATGCTCTCCGCGACGCCAAGTTGTCAGTTTCGAATAGGTTTTTGGCAAGCCCTGACGAGGGCGTCAGGGGCACCCCGGCGAGACGCCCATTCCACTTTCCTCAGATTTGTCATTCCCGTGAAAACGGAAATCCACTTTAATGCGGCATGCTCCGCAAACTCCTCCTGATCGCGTTGGCCGGTGCCCTGGGCACATTGGCACGGTATGGACTTGCCGGGCTGACCCAGCGGCTGACGAACGCCTACCTGCCGTGGGGGACATTCGCAGTCAACGTGTTGGGTTGCTTCGCCGCCGGTGTGCTGTGGGCGCTGCTTGAGAACCGTTGGGCGGTCTCGGGGGAAACGCGCACGATTGTGCTGGTCGGGTTTCTGGGGGCGTTTACCACGTTTTCGGCGTGGATCCTCGAGACCGGCGAGTTGGTGCGCGCCACCGAGTGGGGATATGCCGCGCTGAATCTGGCGCTGCATGTGGTGCTGGGGTTTGCGGCGTTGTATGTCGGAATCAACTTGGGCCGGGTCGCGCCGTAGGGGGCCGAGCAGATGATGAAACTTCCTTCCGAATCGGTGTTGCTGCGCATCTTCATCGGCGAGAGCGACAAAGTCGACGGGCGGCCGCTCTACGAAGTCATTGTCGAGCGCGCCCGCCGGCAGGGCCTCGCCGGCGCGACGGTGCTGCGCGGCTTTCTGGGATTCGGCGCCCACAGCCGCATTCACACCTCGAAAGTGCTGCGCCTCTCTGAGGAACTGCCGATTGTGGTCGAAATCGTCGATGCCGAGGAGACGATCAACGCCTTTTTGCCCAAACTGGACGGA
>WJJR01000082.1 GCA_014729565.1 Candidatus Zixiibacteriota bacterium
AGGAATCGGAACTGGCCAACCTGCTGGCGCGTGATGCGATTGATCTCTCCAAAAAGCGCCGCCGTATCATGCCCAAGCTCGAAAAGCAGGCCAATGAACTGCTGGAGACCCTGGGCATGAAAAACGCGCGTCTCAAAGTCGAATGGACTCAGGTCTTCGATGGTGGCCTGGAGGTCCATTCCGACAGCGGGCCGATGCGGGTGAGGGAGTTCGGTACCGAGTCGGTACGGTTTACCTTTGAGGCCAATCCCAACGAAGGGTTCAAGCCGCTCGACAAGATCGCATCGGGTGGGGAACTGTCGCGTGTCCTGCTGGCGTTTAAATCGCTGGAGATCTCCGAGCAGAACGGTGGAAAGAGCAACGGCCATCCGGCCGCGCCGCTGTATGTGTTCGATGAAATCGATTCCGGAATCGGCGGCGCGACTGCCTATGCGGTGGCCAAGCAGATCAAGAATCTCGCCAAACACGCACAGGTGTTTCTGATCACGCACTTACAACAGATGGCCGCCCCGGCCGATCACCACTTCCAAATTGCCAAGCAGACGGTGGACAAGCGCGCGCGTGTTCAGATCATCGCGCTTGACCACGACGCCCGTGTGCATGAACTGGCGCGTATGGTGGCCGGTGACAGCATCACCGACAGCTCGTTGGAGTTCGCCGCCGAGTTGACCGAGCGCGGCGATTCGTGAGAGAGTCATTGCCGTAGCTCAGAAGCACGGCGCGTCTACCGCATTTCGTGTTCGCCACGACGATTGTGCGCCGGGCTCCTGTACCTACGGCTGGTGAACCAATGGAAAAGGTTAGATTCCGCTTTTACGCACCAAATCTTTCTCATCAACATGATCCAGTTTCTGTATGGCGTCGGCAACCGGCAGCCACACGATTGCATCAACCTCCGGATTCGGAGTAAAGGGGACCTCATCGACCCATTCCATTAGCCAAAACAACGTCACTTTGAGGTTGCGGTTTGGCCGATAGAGGATCAGCCCCACAAACTCCCCGATACGGACCTGGCATTGCGTTTCTTCGACCACCTCACGGACGGCGGCGTCCTGCCAGCGTTCATCGCGCTCGAGCTTCCCCTTCGGCAACGACCAGTCGTCGTATTTCGGACGATGCACCAGGACAATCTCAGTTCCCCGTTCACCATGTCGATAGACAATTCCGCCGGCAGCTTTAATGAAGTCCATGTGCCCTCCTGGAGCTTCATTATAGAGAAGAGCGGAACGATTGACAAATGGCGAGTCGAGAGGGGGGACGATCCGCCGCGGCGGACTGCCGAGCACGTGCCTCAGGCCGACTCGGGGTTGCTCAGTCATCAACGCGCCGGGCTCCTGACGTGCGTCTGACCGACATCTGATGGAGACGTTCAAGAGGCGGGTTGCCCCGCTTCGCGGTCACCCGGATTGAATGTACACATGACCCCTGACCCCTGACCAAGGGGTGAATCGCTCGCTCCCGGCAAGGGTGAAAGGACACACGCCAAAGCCAATCACACAATGACACACTCAACAACTCTTATCGGCGAACTGACTGTCGCGCCGGGGGCGCCGCCTGCCACGGTCGACGAGTCGGTGGTTGGATTGATCAATCAACGCATTCAGCCGCCCGAACCGGTGACTACCGACGGCATTCATGTACGTTCGCTGCGGCTCATTTCCGATGACGTCAACGATCACGGCGGACGGTTCCCCGCCGAGGAACACGAACGGCTCTGCGAATTGATCATCGATTCACCGGTTCTCATCGGCCATGATCGTACCCAATTGCCGATGGCGCGCAATTTCGCTGCGCGCATCATCAACGACGGCGACCGTCAGTGGATCAGTGCCTGGTTCTACTGGTTGCGTTGCCCAAGCGGAGATCGTCTGGCAGCGGATATCGACGGTGGCGTGGTCAAGGAAGGGTCGATCGGATTCGAGTTCCGCACACCACGCTGCTCGATCTGCGGAAACGACATACGCCGCTGTGAACATATCCCCGGGGAACCATACCGGTCAACAACAGGGGAGTCGAACGTTGCCCACTACGAATACCGCGAGATTGTCCGTGTGCTCGAAACGTCACTCGTCTATCGCGGCGCCACACCGGGTACTCGATTGGGGAATGAAGCGGTGTTCTGCAAAGTGCCCGATACAGTTCCGAAGACTCATCCTGACAACACAATGATGGAGCGACACGAGCCGACGCTGGCGTTGGTATTGGATCAACGGCCACGTTCCGATTGTGCTCACGAGTATCTTGTCGCCCGCCGCAGTCTTAGCGATGTCTCAGTTTGCGATGAGTTTACCATCACGACAGACGGACAGTTCAACATCGGCGATTTGCTGATTGGCACGCGTGGTTTGTGGCACCGGTTGGGGACGGTTCACAGCCACAAACCCACGTCGATCCCACGCAATGTCGTCAGGCCATTCCAATGACCAACTCGTACGATGCCGGCAATCGGTTGTTCGATGCGATTGCATCGGGGTCAACACGACGCGCAATGGCCGCAATCATCGTCATCGTTATCGCCGCCGTAACGGCCTACCACACGACCGTCGCGGGCATCGAACTCGCCCTCAGCGACAAAGCCGACCGCGCGGTCGTCGAATCGCTGTCGCAACGACTCTCAACGATTGAAACACTCCTGCGCACCGATGTCGCGCAGCGGAATGAGTTCATCGAGTTCCGCGACGAAATGCAACGCCGCCTGACACGCATCGAGACGTTGTTAGAGCGGTATGAACCAGCCAAAGGAACCGCCTCACCATGACCGAAATGGACAGGACAGACGCTCAGCGCAACTGGGATCAGATCCGCACCTTCCTCTGCGAACGGATTGGGTGTCAGCGCACCGCCCTCGCACGCCTGGCCGCCGACCGGCAAGGCGATGAGCCATCGGTTGATCCCACGATGATCGACAACGCCACCGACCTGATTGCATTGTTGCAGACAACCGAGCGTGAAATGGATCGGGCCTTTGCGCAACAGTCGATGCGTCCGGTCGACACCGCACCGCGCCACGAGCCACGCCCCGCCGACTCACGCGAATTCCAATCACGATAACACAGATTGTTAAACTCAATACCACACGGAGGAACGCATGAGCGTTCGAGAGCAAAACCTCGATTCGGTCGGCGCCGTCCTGGCCACGTTTGCGGTGCACCAGACCGCCGGTTCCGATGATCTCACCGACGCCGACATCGGCAAAGCGGTCACGTTGACGGACAATTACGAAGTCGGTCCGGGGACCGACGATGCCGTTCTCCTCGGCACACTGATCGATTTGACATTGCAGGATGCCGACAGCGGCAACCGCGTCGCCACGGTTCAGATCGGCGGTGTGTGTACGATACCGGTCAGCGCTGCGGTGCCCGCAGTCGGCGATATGGTCGTGTGCGGACCGAACGGCACCGTCAAACAAGCCCCGGCGTTGATTGGTAACGATCCCGCCGGCGGCAACATCAGCCGTGGCCATGTGCTCGCCGTCAATGGCGCCACCGACTGCACCATTCTGATCCGCTAACCCCAGCACTCTCACACGACTCATGCGCGGCTCGTCGCACCGTCGAGCCGGAGGACACGCTACAATGGATGTCGAAACCATTCTCAGTAACACGTCACCCGCGCTGCTGCAGAAAGCAGCGGCGGAGTCGCCCGGACGCGGCCATATCGATCTGACGCGGGCCGGGCAATTGGATATCACGCGCGACACCTACCTCGAAGCCGAGGCGCGCGGACTCACCCTGACCGAACTGCTCGAAACCGACGATTACGATCCGTCACCGTACGAATCTCCGCTCGACGCCTTCGAACGTCAACTTGCGGTGCATGGCGTTCGGGTCGGCGGGAGCAATCCCGTCAGCGTGGAGCTGTTCTATCGGGGCGCACCCGCACTACTGCCCGAATTCATGCTGCGCGAGATTCGTCGCGGGCAGCAAATGCGTCCGGAACTGAACAATTTGGTGGGTTCATCGTCGCGCGTGCAGGGCAATCGCTACACACCGTTCGATGTCAACGCCACCGCCACCGATACACGTTGGTCGATGCGGCCGGTCGGTGATGGCGCCAATGTGCCGGCACTGCTGGTGACCGAACGCCTGCATTCGATCGATGTGCCCGACTACGGCCTGGCGCTGAAGGCGTCATACAAGGCGTTGCGCCACCGCACCACCACGCAGTTCAAAGTCCTGTTGTGGTACATCGGGTACCGCATGCAGGTCGACAAACTGGCATTGTTGGTGGACGTGCTCATCAACGGTGACGGCAACAGCAATCCCGCTGAAGTAATCGACACGGCGGTATCCGGCACGCTCGACTACGCCGATCTCGTGAGTTTCTGGTCGGACCTGCACCCGTTTGAAATGAACACGCTCATCTGCAGCAAGGACAAGATCACCACGATCCTGACCATGAGCGAGTTCAAGGATCCGACCGCCGGGTTCCGTTTTCAGTCGACGGGCGAGCTGGTCAGTCCGCTCGGATCGCAACTGGTGCGTTCCGACGCCGTGGACAGCGATTTGCTCATCGGCATCGACAAACGCTTCGCCGCCGAGGAAGTGCTCACGCAACCACTGACTGTCGAGTACGACAAGATCATCGAGCAGAAGTTCGAAGAAGCCGTCATTTCCGAATCGGTCGCTTACGCCAAGGTGATTCCGGACGCGGCCAAGGTGCTCGACGTCGTGTGGACCTAAGGGACCACCGAGCCCCAGCTCGGTGTACCCGTTCCGACCCATATTC
>WJJR01000083.1 GCA_014729565.1 Candidatus Zixiibacteriota bacterium
CATGAGTATCGTCGCGGCTGCCGACGGACGAATTCGGTTTATCGCCGATCACAACACCGTCTGCTGCGCGGACAACGCCAATGGGATCAATTGCTCGTCCTGTAACAATTTCGTATGGATCGAGCACAGCAACGGTGAGTGGACCAAGTACTCGCATTTTACTACCGGCAGCGTCACCGGCGCCGCGGGACTGGATACGAACGACTGCGTTGTGCAGGGCCAATTCCTGGGGTACGAGGGCGACGTCGGCCACACCGGTGGCAGCGGTGCGCAAAACCGTCCCCAAACCGCCTGTTCCACTCCATTGATCGACAGCACACGGAGTTGCGGTATTCATCTTCATTGGGAGGTGCGAATGACTGCGACGAATTCCGATCTGCGTGTACCGATTCTCTGCGGTGTGCCGGACGAGATCGCGTATGCGGGTGATACTCTCGTGGGTGTGCCATGCGACGCTGGCGCGTGTGTGGCAGGCATTGCCATCCCAGCTCAGGTGCTGGGAGGATCATCGATCGGTGTCAGCCGCGCCGATGTGTCGGTGACCAGCCGCGCTGAGTATCAGGATTCGCGAAGCACCGCGTACTTTGCCGGGGATCATGTCACGCTTCTGCCCGGCTTCGCCTCCCGCACCGGTACGTATTTCCATGCGATGATCAAATCGTGTGAAGACGGTCCCAACGGCTGCCCACCTGAATAAGACTTCGAGAGCCTGTCCCTCATGGGACAGGCTCTCGAATACAAATGCTACTCTGCCAACTCATCTAACTGAGCCTGGGCCTGGGCGGAACTATCACTCCACGGGCTGAGCAGGATTTCAATCCGACGGTTTCTCGCGCGGTTTTCGTCGGAATCATTGGGGGCAATCGGACGGTGTGGGCCGTAGCCGATGACGACCAGGTGTTCCGGATCGGCGCCGTGATCCTGGAGGTAGCGGACGAAGTTGGCTGCGCGTGCGGCCGACAACTCCCAGTTCGACTTGAACTGCACCGTCTCAATCGGACGATCGTCGGTGTGCCCCTCGACGTGGATCATGAACTCAAAACGCTGTAGCACCGGCAGGAGCGCGTCAAGATACTGCTGCGATGATTCGAGCAATTGCGCCTTACCGGGAGGAAAATTCAACGGGTTCGAATTGACGACCTTGAGCCGGTCACCCTCGATGCTGGTTTGTACGTGGTCGGCCAGGCCTGCGTTTTGGATGTAGTCGTCGATTTCCTGTTGTGCGAGCTTCAATCGTTCGAGGTCCTTATCGATTCCGGCATTGGGTGATCCCTTGGATCGCAGATTCGGTGAAATCGATCCTTCCGGCTTTTCCACTGTTTCAATCGCACCACCTGAGAATGAAAGCGCTTCGCGCATTGACTCCGCCGCCTGCCTGAACTTCTCGGCATCGATCGCGGAAAACGACAACAGCAATACGAAGAAGCACAACAACAGCGACATCATGTCGGCGAAGGTGACAATCCATCCTCCCCCGCCTCCACCGTCATCGTCATCACCGCTTGTGACAGGTGGAGCGGGAGCAGGCGGTGTCGCTGACGGTGCCGGCGCAGTCTGCGGCGACGTGTTCTTCGGCGGCGGCGGCTGCCCGGGCGTCTGTTCCGGAGTGTCGCTCATAGCGCTTATGTGGCCGGGGCGGGATCACGCCGCAGCTTTTCGTCCTGCATGCCGGTTTCGAGGAAACCCTTCAATCGCGTTTCGAGATTGACCGGTGTGGTGCCGGTTTGGATTCCGCTGATGCCTTCAATGATAATGCCATTCGTGGTCGTTTCGATTTCCGTCAGTCGTTTGAGCTTTCCGGCCATCGGCAGGAACACGAGATTCGCCAGGACGGCGCCGTAAAACGTCGTTAACAGCGCCACCGCCATCTTGGGACCGATCGTGCTCGGATCTTCCATCGCTGCCAGCATTTGCACGAGACCGATCAACGTTCCGATCATCCCGAATGCCGGCGCCCATGTGCCCATGCTCTCGAAGACCTTGCGTCCGGTCTTGTGACGTTCCTGCATCGCCATCGTCTGCAATCGGAGTGATTGGTTGACCTGGTCGGGCGGAAACCCATCGATCATCATGCCAAAACTGGACTGCAAAAACTTGTTCGGTTCATCCTTGAGGTGCTCTTCCAGTCCCAGGAAGCCCTTCTTCTTCGATTCTGCACACAAGAAGAGCAACTTCTCCATAATGCGTTTGGGCTCATCGAAGGATGACTTGAACGCACGCGGGGCCACTTTCAGGACCCGCATGACTTCCTTCAGCGGAAAGTTGATCAAAGTCGCCGCAATCGTCCCACCAATGACGATCAACATGGATGGAATATTGAAGAAGACATTCATGCCCCCGCCCAACGCGATAGCGGAGAGCAAGAGCACCACACCGGCGATAATTCCGGCCACGGTCGCGAGATCGAGTTTTGGCTTCAAGGTCGCAATTCCTGTTCAGCGTTATGTCACCTGCCGGAGGGCCATCCGGTCGCCCGATGACAGAACTCATTGGTCTAGACGGGGGTTGGGTGTCTGCCACACCTCCCCACTGTTCAGATCGGCATGTGCAAGGCTGGCTTGAGAGTTGCCACCTTGCTGCCATCACGCCAGGTGGCGGTCCGGGGGCGGGTGATGTGAGCGTCCTGATTTGAGCAGACTGTCCGACGGCCTCGACCCATCGATCCGTGCCCTTAGGTCATCTCCGTGATCGCACACAAACGCCCCGACGTGCGCCAGCACACCGGGGCGTTTGACTTGAATCGAGGCGCGTGTGGACGCCGACCCTTGTCAATTTACCGTAAAACGTTGTGCGTAAATCTTGACATGTTCCACCTTGTTGTATGATTGGTTCCTGTGTGTGGCGCATGATCGCTGGATTGGCGCTCGAACAAGTCATCATTGTCCTCTGGGGACCCGAATGCTGTCGACACTATTGAATCGGATGATCGTCCTGGCTGCGTCTTGTCTCGCTCTTGTGAACGGGCCAACCGCCGGCGCACAGGATAACCGGCCGGCACCGCCTCATGAGGTTGTTGCGCGTTACCAAGCCAATGCCTGCAGTTGCCCGTTTCAGGGTGATTTTGATGGTAACGGCGGAATCGATATCGATGATTTTGTGGCAATGCAGAACCTGATGATCGGCGGCGGGACCGATGTGACAGATGCCAATTGCCCCACCTCTCGCGGCGATTACAATGCCGATGGCTTCGTCGATGTGGTCGACATGTATGAATTATTCGACGAGTACCTCGGTGGCGGCAATCCACCGGCGGATCCGTGCGTCTGCGGTTTCCCCTGCGAGTTGCCGCACGCATTGGGTACAGCCGGCGTGGTTGTTGAGTCGAAATCGATGGCGCCGAATACAACGGACACCATCGGCATCCGTGTCAGCAATACCTCCAACATCTACGGGC
>WJJR01000012.1 GCA_014729565.1 Candidatus Zixiibacteriota bacterium
GCTGTAACCAAAAGAAATACGCCCCGCTGAGCGGGGCGCTTTCAGGAGTCCATTCAATCCGAGATTACTTCCGGAATTTGAAGTCGACTTTATACGAGACCCAGACCGCCACCGGACGGCCATTTTGAATTGCCGGTTTGTAACGGTTCTTGTAGGCCGCTTCCAAGGCGGCGTCCTCAAATCCGACATTGGTCCCCGACGGTTTCAACACACGGGCATCGCGCACCCTGCCCTCTTTGTCGACAAGGGCCTGCACCCACACCGTGCCGCTCTTTTCGGTGAGTGCCGCCATTTCGGGATAAACCGGCTGCTCCTCGTGGATCTGTACCGGCATTTCCTCGACGGCCACAAACTCATCGGCCTCCGGGAAATACTCCTCGACCGGGATGTCGACGATCACAGAGTCTCCCCCGCCCGATCCGGCCGCGGCTTCGACCGGCGCCGACAATTCCGCCAGCTCCGCGCGGGTCGCGAACCGGACTTCCTCCACCACTTCTTCATCCGGAACCGGTGTCGGAATACCGATCGTCGGCGGTGCGATATCCGGCTGTTCGACCGCCACCTGCGGTTTCTGCTGGGTCATCGACGGCGGCGGAGCGACATCCGACATGGTCTTGATCCGCACGACCGCCACTGCTTCATCGTCCATGGCACGTTCCTTCAGATACTGATAAAAGAGGGCGCCACCGATGATGGCCAGGTGAAATGCCGCAGCGATCATGACGCCGAGGGTCATACTTCTCTGGTAGTAGCGCTTAAGCTCCAGCGCTCCCATCACGGACGAGACCGTTGATCCGACAGTCTTCGCACTCATAACCTAACTCCCCTCGGTATCCTCTGTCTCTTCGGACCCGGTGACCTCGCTGATCAGTCGTGTATCCAGCCGCGTCCAGGGCCCTAGCGAAAAGGTATACGAAAATTCCTCTTCAGTGGGGGCGCGTTCTCCCCGCTCAATGGCCTGTTTCTGGGCCTGGCGCATGCGGTATTCGACCACCTCGATGCGATCGAGGATCTGCACCATGCGTTCGTAGCGCGCGCCCTTATTGATTTTGATCAACGTGATCAATCCGGGAACCTCATACACCTTGTCCTGCAGCAACTTCGGCAGGGCCTCGAGTGAAATCGGCGTCGGTTCCTGATCACCAATATTCCAGTAGATCTGATCGTCCTCCGCCACGCGCAAAATCAGGATCTTCGATTCCGCCGCCGGCGCTTCCTCTTCCGATGGCGGCAGGTTGATTTCCATGGCCTGCGGCTCGGCAAACACCGTCGAGACCATGTAGAAGATCAACAGCAGAAAGGCGATATCCACCATGGGCGTCATATCGAGGCGAATCGAAATGCGCCGCTTTGGCCGCCGTAATCCCTTTTTCCCTTTTTGTGGTTTCTCTGCACCACCGCCAACATCAGCGCCCATATCTCTATCCCTTACTCAACTCCACCACTGAACGGTTGTTTGGGGGTCTCCCCATTAGTTTATACGCACCGAACGGACGGATGCGCCCAACTACTCAACTACCCACCGGCTCTTGAGAGCGACGGATCCAGGTCGGTCACGACCTGGAAGCTCGTCAACTGCTCCTCCTGCATGGCGTCCATGATTGTCTCAACGGCACCGTAAGACGCTTGTTTGTCCGCCTTTAGCACCAGATACAGATCCTTGATCCCCTGCCGCAGCGCTTTAACGCGCATGTTCTGGATCACAGTGCCAACGTTTTCCGCGCTCGTTTCCGTGTACATCCGGTCGGGGACTTCCATCGAATCCCCGATCTCCGGATTCCACTTCTTGGTGTTGATGATGACATCCACGAAGACGGAATCCAAATCGGTCACCGTGATGGTCAGATAGTTCTTCAGCGGCAGATCGCGCTGCGACGTCGACATCGGCAGTGTGACATCCTTCTGTGACGGCGGCTTGAACTGCGTCGTCGCCATGTAGAAGATCAACAACAGAAATGCGATGTCGACCATCGGCGTCATGTCGAGCACAATGTTGACGCGCCGTTTACCCTTCTTCAGCATAACTTAGGACCCCGCTGTCTGTGCCTCGCGCGACTTGAACAACTGCACAACTTCGTACGATGCTTCGTCGATGGTGTAATTGAAACTGTCCACCTTGTTGACGAAGAAGTTGTATGCAATGATGCCGATAATGGCGTTGAACAAGCCGCCGGCCGTGTTCACCAGCGCCTCCGAGATACCTCGGGCGAGCTGGCTGGCGTCGATGACACCACCCGCGGCGTGGCCGGTTGCCTGGAACGCGCGAATCATACCGATCGTTGTTCCCAGCAGACCCAGCATCGTTGCAATCGACGCAATCGTCGAGAGTGCAATCAGGTTCCGCTCCAACAGCGGCACCTCAAGCGCGTTGGCCTCTTCAATGGCGCGCTGCGTTTCTTCCATGCGCTTGTCCATGTTCAAGGACTGGTCGTCCTTGACCTGGGCGTACCGTTCGATCCCCGCGCGAATGACATTGGCCAATGAGCCACGCTGCTTCTCGCAGGTCGCCACTGCGCCCTGGTAGTCCTCTTTGCGCAGGGTGTCAATGACGCGCTTAAAGAACGCCTGCACCGACATGGTGCCGCGCGCTTTGCGCAACGTAAACAGTCGTTCCAGAATGAATGCAATGAGCATCACCGACAGCGCGATCAACAGCGCAACCACCGGTCCGCCTTCCTGCAGGTATTTGGGCAACTGGCTGTAGATCGCAAATCCCGTGGCCAGCGCAACCACCAGAACGATGATGACAAACAACCCTTGTTTCACTGATCGCCTCCTTTAGACCACCGACCATCGCTCGCGTTACCACACCC
>WJJR01000013.1 GCA_014729565.1 Candidatus Zixiibacteriota bacterium
CGACGGCGGTATCCGTCGCACGCATGATGTCCCGGTCGACAATCTCGAAGGATACTTGCTGCCCGATACGTACGAATTCTTCTGGGGTGTTGACCCGACGACGGTTGTCGAGACGATGGCCGACGCCAATGCCGCCGTGTTTGACAATGATACGATTCAGGCCCAAATGGAGACAATGGGCTGGACACGTCACGAGGTGCTCACCCTCTCATCAATGATTGAAGCGGAGACCGGATTGATCGACGAACGCGCGATCATCTCCGGCGTGTTTCACAATCGATTGGATCGTGGCATGCTGCTGCAATGCGATCCGACTGTGGTGTACGGCATGGGTGGTCTGCAACCGGGTGAGCGTCTGCTGCGCAAGCATTTGAAAGAAGAGGAGTCGGAGTACAACACCTACATTCACGAGGGGCTCCCCCCGGGGCCGATCTGCAATCCCGGGCGCGCTTCGATCTATGCGGCCCTCTACCCCGAATCGACCGATGCGATCTTCTTTGTGGCCGATGGTCAGGGCGGGCATGTCTTTTCGAAAACGTTGCGCGAACACAACCGCGCGTCGGCCCAACTGCGCAAGCTCAGGCGCCAGCGGGACAACCGATGAGCAAACGGTCACAGAGAACTGACACCGACGCTGCGTTGTTCGCGCAGCTTGACCGTTTGACGACCGAAGCACAAGATCCACAATACAACCGTCTCGACCGCGAACCGCTAAGGACAGTTCTCGAACGTATCAACGACGCCGATCAGACAGTGCCGCAGGCCGTACGCGCCTGCCTCGATCAGATCGAAGCGGCCACGCGCCTCGTTGTTGAGACGTGGCACAACGGCGGCCGTCTCTTCTATGTCGGCGCCGGCACCTCGGGACGGTTGGGTGTGCTCGACGCGTCTGAACTGCCGCCGACGTTTGGCTTGGATCACAGAAAGGCCGTTGGACTGATCGCCGGCGGGAAGCCGACGCTTGTGCGATCACGCGAAGGTGTCGAAGACTCTACGTCGAATGGCGCCGCCGCGGTGGCCCGCGCCAAAGTCGGCACAGGCGATTGTCTGATCGCGATTGCTGCCTCGCGACGGACCCCATACACGCTCGGCGCGTTACGTGCCGTGCACCAGCGTGGCGCCAAGACAATATTTCTCGTTGCCAATCCCAAACCGGTTGAACCCGATCACGAGATCGCCGACGTTGTCATACCGGTGGTCGTCGGCCCGGAGGTGGTCGCCGGATCGACACGCATGAAAGCGGGCACGGCACAGAAGCTCGTGCTCAACATGATTACCACAGCCGCGATGGTACAACTGGGCAAGACATATCAGAACTGGATGGTCGACCTGAAGGCGACGTCGGCCAAACTCCGCGAACGGTCAAAGCGCATCCTCTGTGTCACCGCCGGCATCGATTACGACACGGCCTCGTCGATACTCGACCAGGCAGACGGATCGGTCAAACGGGCATTGGTGATGGCCAAGCGGAGCTGCAGCACCGACGAAGCCGACCGTCTCCTGCAAGAAGCCGACGGGCACGTGTATCGGGCCCTTGGCGAAGAGTAGGGGCGGATTGTTTACACCGAGCGGAGTCGAGGTGCATACGCCCGGCGAGACGGTACCACTGTCATGCCGCGCGGAGCACGTGTCCTCCGTGGCCGGAGGCACCTGCTTCTTCGTCCACACGCACGGCCCCGCTCTTTCACCGGTATTCCGGGTCTGACATTTCGGTATCCGCCCTACCATAATCCTCCCGGTTTCAGTTGTTTCCCGTAGGCTGCTCTTGTACCCTGGTGTCGAGGGCCGCTCATGGATTGGCGGCCCGGGGAGGACCCGATGCCATACTGTCCGCGCTGCAAATACGAGTACACCGATGGACAGACCGAGTGCATCGACTGCGGCGAACAACTGGTCGACGAACTCCCGGCGCCGTCGAACGGTGACCACACCGACGAGTCGCGCTACATCGCCTTCCGCACTTACTCGAGCCATGTGCACGCCGAAATGGTTCGGGAGGCGCTGGCCAACGAAGGGATATCGTCGGTTGTTAAGGGCGACGAAGTCTACGGCGCGGCGACCGGCCTGAGCGGCGGCGGGGTGACTAAGGTTGTCCTGTGGATCCCCGAGGACGAGAAGGACGACGCGGTCCGTATCGCCGACAGTATTTTAGACCCGATTTAATCTGCCGTTTCAATCTGCCGCCAAATTCTACGTATCAGAACCGATGGCTGGTAAACGCGAATGTCCGTCGTGCGCGGCGATGGTCCCGAAGGATCACGATCAGTGCTTTGTTTGTGGCTATGAGTTCGCCGGCCCATCGGGGCGCCACTCCTGGCGGGCGTGGCTGGCGGTCATCCTGCTGATCATCTTCCTGATCCCGTTCATCCGCATTCTCCTCAACGCGCTGAACTGACCATCCGCAACCTATCGCTCACACGGGTGAAAGCGACCCGACGCGTGAGACCAGCCGGTAGCAGGGAGCCCAAGTGGGCCTGTCAGAAGAGTCACTTCTCCCCTCAGCGGCAGCCGGCCGGGGCGTAGAATGCGCTTGATTCTGCCGATAGAATTGATTGATTGGTGGCCCGCAGGCGGAGGCCTGCACAGACGAGTCTGCTTCCCCGGTAGCTCAGTTGGTAGAGCAGGTGGCTGTTAACCACCCTGTCGCTGGTTCGAGTCCGGCCCGGGGAGCTAAACAGGGCTTTTGCGAACTTCTGATTCCCAGACAATTCAGCTTGTGACACAACGGCGCGTGATTCGGTACGCGTAACCGTGCGTGCCGTCGGCGGTTACGTTGTGTGATGCTCACGGGGCGTCGGAGGGCACGCGTCGGTTTTCCAAATTAAGTAGCCGAACAGCCCGTGTTCATCCGCTTAGATCGTTGAATCATCTTGGATTTGGTGACGTCTTGACCACAAGAGAACAGCCCGCCGTTGGGGCGACAGGCCTTACTCCAAACTGTTTAGGCACCCTATGGCGTACATGGATCGACCGGCGGTGGGCCGTTGAAGAAGAGATGGTCGATTAGCTCATTGAGGTCGACTGAATCGAAAGTCCCATCCGCGTTGATGTCACATCTTGTGACAGGGCAATACTGATCTTGAGGATTGGCACCGCCAAAAAACAAACTCTCAATAAGTACATTAAGATCAATAGCATCAAGGAAGCCATCTGTGTTCAGATCGGCCTGCTGCGGACAATGACAGTCACATGCATCACCAACTCCATCGAGATTGGAATCGGCCTGATCAGGGTTATAAACGGGCGGACAGTTATCTGCGCAGTCTGAATGACCGTCAGCGTCCGAGTCAGGCAATCGCGTATACAAGTAGGCAGATCCGGCGTTATCGCCATGCCGATCGTTTAGTAGCGCACCGACAATGACATCCATAGAACCGTCTTTATCCACGTCACCAGCGAATGCGATCTGATTGCCATAATAATCCTCCGCATCCTCACCTGAGAACCGATGCAGCTCCTGACCTGTCCTTCCAGAGAAGACATATGCTCGGCCAACAGCATAAGCGTGTGCCCTCTGCCAAATCGCAGTGACAAGAACGTCATCGTGACCATCCAAATCGAGATCACCGCCTCCTGCAACCGAATAGCCGAACGCATCTTGTTCCTCTTCACCAAGAATTAAATGAAGAAGTCCACCGGTTCTTCCGGAATAGATGAGTGCTGCCCCCGCGTTCGCTCCGCCCGAATCCTCAGCAGGAGAGCCGACGACAATGTCGTCATACCCATCGTTGTCTACGTCTCCCGCTCCGTCCAAAGAAAATCCAAACGCGTTGTGGCCGACTTCACCCGTCAGCACATGAATGAGCTCTCCGGTTTGTCCGGAATACACATACACCCGACCAGGCTTCGATCCAGAGTGATCTTCCCTCAATGCGCCCACGGCAAAGTCAGAGTAACCGTCATTGTTAACATCACCGACTCCACATACCGCGGCTCCGAAGAAGTCCTGCGGTCCTTCCCCCACGACCAGGTGCAATAGGCTGTCAGAGTCCCCGGAGAATACATAGGCAGCGCCTGCGAAGTCTCCACCGTTATCATAGCCCCATGCGCCCACAATGATGTCTGCTATTCCGTCGCCGTCTGTATCACCAGCACCAGCTACCGATGCGCCGAAGTGATCATATGGGTGTTTACCCAAGTGCGTCCGCAGCAGTTCACCAGTTCGCCCTGAGAATACATAACACTTGCCCGCCTCTTGTCCGGCCTCATCATTCCCATGAGCGCCAATCAATACATCGTCAAACCCATCGGAATTGATGTCTCCAACTCCCGCTACAGCTGTCCCAAAACTGTCGGCAGCGGCTTCTCCGGAAAACCGGAGTAACCGGAGGCGAGTCCTCCCTGAGTAGACGTAGGCGCGACCGGAAGCGACACCATTACCGTCGTAGCCAGGCGCCCCAATGAGCAGATCATCAAAGCCGTCACCGTCGACGTCACCAGAGCCATCAACAGCTTGACCAAATCTGTCATCGACTATCTCCCCACTTTGAATCCACGATGGAGTACATTCGGCCCAGGCAATCGGTATCGACACAAGTGAAGCCGAGACAACCGCCGTCACTGCCAGTCCACTAAAAAGAGTCCAGTGCTTTTTGCTGTGATGTGCATCCGTCACGAAGGCCCCACGATCCGTGCATAGACGTCCGTATTACATCTTTAAAATAGCACATCGAGGCATCACCGCAAGTGGCTTACTTTGAAATATGATACAGAACATGATATTCGCGTACACATCGTAAGGCACGCTCAATCCAGATAGTCGTTGGCCTTAAGCTAACTCGCTGTGAGACTGTACAGTCGGATTTTCATGTCTCCTGAACCGCCGGTATACGCCACGGACTCCACCACCTCCCGCACCAGCGCAATCCGCTCCGGCATCTGGAGGACATTCCAAACGGGATCGAATTGCTCCAGTGCCTCGCGCAGATGCTCGGCGCCGATGGTCTGCGTCTTCAGATCGGCGATGCGCTGCTTCAACTCGTGCAGCCGGCCATCCATCCGTTCGACGAGTCCCTCAGCTTCGCGGAGTTGCCCTGTTACCGTGGGCATCGGGTCGGTGGCGTCGGCCAGCAGTTGGACCATCGAGTTGATCTCAGCGGTCTTGCGTAGGCGTTCGTCGTAGAGCTTGTCGTACTCCGATTCCAATTTGGGAGCTTCCGACTTCTGCTGCCGCTGTGCCTCCCGGTAGACCTGCTCGACGAGCTTCGGGTCCTTGCCGATCTGCTTGATCTGCTCAACGACGAAGTCCTCGACATCCGGTGCCGACAGCGACGGCGTGTCACAGGCCCCTTTGCCCTGCTTCTGGCGCGTGTTGCAGACGTAGTAGCGGTACAGCTTGCCCTTCTTGCTGGTGTAGGTGTGGGCCATCGCGGCACCGCACTGGCCACACCGTAGCAGTCCCTTCAGCAACGCACCGTGCGTGTTGCGAACGGCCGGGCCGCTGCCGCTGCCGTTCTGGCCGACGATCTCCTGCGCCCGGTTGAACAGGTCATCCTCAATGATCGCCCTGTGCTCACCGTCATACAGTTCGC
>WJJR01000084.1 GCA_014729565.1 Candidatus Zixiibacteriota bacterium
ACGTTGCGCCGTGTCCGGTTCGCTTCGTTACGGATTTCACGCGCGAACCTACGAGGCTGGAAACGGCAACTCACGGGTCACGCTGTCACAAGCATCACACGACGTGGCAAATTCATATTGGTGGGGCTGAGCGACGATCACACGATGGTGATTCACCTCCGCATGACCGGACGATTGTGGGTGAAACCGTTGCCCTACCGCCGTAGTCCCTATGATCGGTGCGTGATCGAATTGGCCTCCGGGCGCGTGCTGATCCTGGCCGATACGCGACAGTTTGCTCGTGTGCAATGGGTGGGCCCGGGACGGCTCGACACGCATCCCAGCCTGGAGATCCTGGGACCGGACGCATTGACCATTCAGTTGGATGAGCTTCGCGTCCTCCTGCGCCAGTCGCGCCGTCCGATCAAGGCACTGCTGTTGGATCAAACTCGTATTGCCGGTCTGGGCAATATCTACGTCGATGAGTCACTCCATGCGGCCGGGATTCGGCCTACGGTTCCATCGTCGCGACTCGGCAGAGAACGCGTGATCCGTTTACGCGCCGCCATCGTTGATATTCTCACCCGTGCGATTGCCGCGTGCGGAACGACGTTCGACACATTCTCCGACGTGGGTGGAGAGGCCGGGGGATTCGGGCCGCAACTGCGGGTTTACCATCGCCATGGCCAACCGTGTGACCAGTGCGGCGCCAGGATACGACGGATCGTCATTGCGGGGCGCGGCACGCATTATTGCCCACGCTGCCAGCGGTAGTGCGGAAAATGATCAGGCAATGCGCAATACCTGCTCAATTCACTATGGATAATGGTCGATTCCTATATTGTGGAGACGCGGGAGACCAAACCTAACGATCACCCCCAGGAGCCGCGAGCACATCTGGACATACTGGTCGTGGATGACGACCGTCTGGTTCTTGATGTTGTCTCCGAGATCATCTTGGCCTCCGGCCATCAGGCCCGTACGGCCGAAAGCGGCCCGGCTGCACTCGATAGCCTCGCTCAACAGCCGTGCGACCTCGTCATTTCGGATATCCGGATGCCGGAGATGGATGGGTTCGAACTCGCCGGACACATTCGCAGCAAGTATCCCGCCATCCACGTCGTGCTCATGACCGGCTACTCGTCGGACAGCACGTTCCGCGAAGCCATGCGTCTGGATATCGACGCGTATCTCTCGAAGCCGTTCAAAGCGGCCGATCTCGGCAAGATTCTGGACACGATCCACGCGACCGGCAACCGCAAGCCGTCATCCCCATAAACGACACCGGCCGAACGCGAAGCGTCCGGCCGGCCCGTGCACTTGTCTGGTAACATCAACCGGCTGCAAACGTCACCAGTATCCGACTTCCCTGCTTGATTTCGATGTTGAAGGGTGTGTTCTCGGCGACCCCATACAGGTAAAACAGACCGGTCTCGGCCAGATCGAGCAGAGTCTGCAGATTCTGCTGATACTGCGCCGATTCGGTAAAGCTGATCATCACCGAATCACCGGCCGGGATTTCGATTCCCGACAGAATCAACGTGGCCTGGCCGGCCAACTGTCCATACGTTAATCCATCCTGATCCGACACATAGAGCTGGCCGGTAGCCACTGATCCGGCATTGTTCTTGACGGTGGTTTCGAACTTAACGTCCACGATCTTCTGGATGTCTTCCTGATGATCCTGCCACGTTTCATCCTCGGTCAGATCCACGGTTTCTGCATTCAACTGTGTGTTGGTGGAGACGATACCACCCCAGTTGATGAGAATCACAAATTGTCCGGACACGATACATCCGGCCGCGATCAGCGCCGCAACCCCGGCCAGGATCAGGGGGCGGCGGAACAGGTGTTTCATTGCACTCATGATGTCCTCCACCTCCTAAATGACGCCGAAGTAAATGTTGAGGCCGGCGGTGACCTGTCCCCATTTGCGTGATCCGCCGCCGTCCAGTGGCATTAGCTCAAAAGATCCGCGGGCCTCGACACCGATGTTGCGGATGCCGATTTCCAGCCCGAGCCCCCCGTTCCAGCCGATCTGTGAGTCGGCATCGCGAAGGTCGGAGTCCTCGTTGTAGTAATTGAATCCGACAAATGGGAAGAACCGAAATCCGGTGACCGGTCCGGCGCCGCCCAAAATCAGATTCACGCCGAAGCTGTTGAATGTTGATCCCGCGAAGGTCTCGCCGGGGACTTCGTCGATGTCCCAATCACCGTTTTTGAAATAGCTGAAGTTCGGCTCGATGCCGAGCATCCCCGCCAGCGAGAACTTCACGTGGCCGCCAATAACCATACCCTGTTCGGCATCGTCCTGGGCGATGGGAATGCTGACGCCACCGAAGCCGCCGACACCCCATCCGGTGGCGTGCGCGGTGGGCGCCACGGCGATCGCGATAAGCAGCGCGCACAACCATATCATCCGTCGGTTCATCCAGATTCTCCTCGTCGCAAGTGACCTCGTCCTGTCATCCGCCAATGACCGTGTCGCAGACAGAACCGTCAAGGGTAAAAAATCCGGCCTACCCAAATGTGGCAGATCGCCCGGTGCCCGGCACCCGGGTGCCCCGCCGCGAGGGGCGTGTTGAAAAGCCCATAAGTTCCTCGCGCAGGTCCGGCTCTTAGCCGGACCGGTGCGGCGAAGAGCCGCACCTACGCGACGATGATGTGAGTCTTTCAACACGCCCCATGCGGTGGGTTTAGATTCTCGCGAGACTGATCAATCAGCTTCAGACGGAGTATCTTACAATGTCAGGTAGAGTCGACTCTGCTCAGCGCAGGCGGATGTGCCCCGCCACCACGACCCGGCTTCCATTCACTGATCTCTAAAAGTCAATCCAGATGGGATCATTCAAAATTGCATAAACGCAGACACGACGGGCACACCACTTGTCTGGTGTTGTGACGGGTGCGGTGATTCTGCGACTCGTCCCGGTCGGTACGCCACACGCCATTCTGATCGCGTTCGCGTCCACAGATCGGACAAGCCACGCATCGGTACTCATCCATCGCAACAGGCGTGAAGGAGCGCGGCTGCCAGAGGGAATCGTAGTAGATGTCGTGCGACAGTTCATTCACCACCGATTCGATCAACTGGATCAAACTGTGGTTGAAATGATGGGGCCGTGCAGCGGCGCACTGGACCACGCCGAGCGCCATCCCCTCCGCGCGGATCGGTGCCACCACCAGCGACTGGAATTCGGCCTGGCCGTTGAGAAGATGGGCAAAACGCGGTGCCGACGCGCGTCGACCGAGCGACACCGAATCGGTTAGCGAATTAACCACAAACGATCCCATATCGGTGAAGCACGACAGACTGTCGTCGAAGTTCGACTCACACACCTGGTCACACACGCAATACGGGCGGCCGGAGTGATCCTGCCCGGACATCATGTCCGGCGCAAAGGTCCGACCCGATGAGGCCGCGTACCGCAGCTCCTTGTTGTTCCCCATTAACCGAATGGCCACAGCGTCGCAACGCAACGCCTCGCGCAGACGATCGGAGATCCGTTGCAGGCTGTCCTGGGGAAATGAATCAAATGGGGACGGAGCGGAATCGGGCACCGCAGTGCTCGAGGGAGCGACGAAATGACCCAGAGATTCCGGTGCGTCAAACCGGCGACGATTTCGGAGCGCGCTCCGTAACGCCTCACCGTCTTTCGATTTCATGATCTCCCCCCGAGCCGAAACCGATGTCATAGACTAATCCACCCTTTATACGATGAATCGGCCGACCGGGTAGTGAAATAAAGTACTAATCCTGAATTTCTGATAGACGGGCGGGGCTCACATCGACCGGACTTGAGAAAACGTCGAAGTGTTGCGCGGCGAGGGTCTCCAGGAGAACTGCGTACGTTTCGACCAGCGAGGTCAGGGCGCGACCATGGTTGGGAAGTGAGTCGGCCAGAATGGCGGGAACGTGGGCTCGCCCCCGCTCCAGATGATCCCGCGCACGGGCCGCTTCGAAGGATGCCAACTGCCGGTATGAGTCCGTTGCCTGACCTGCTTCCTTCATGCTGTGCAGATCCTGAACGCTCAGCCCGAATCGTTGCATGTCCTCATGGGGGAAATACACCAATCCGGTCTTGCCTAAGGTCAGATCTCGCGCGACGTCGCGGAGGATGTGCACCCAATAGCAGAAGATCGCCAGATCCTCGGTGGCTTCGGCCACACGGTCATACTCCCAAGCGCAGCGGAAAGTACCGTCGCCATCAGGATGCATGAGCACGAAGTGCATGAAGACAATTGCCGGCGCCACGGATGCACCGTGCATGTACCGCTTCAAATGAGGCCAGTCCTCGAATTGGGGAACAAAGAGATCGGTGATCATGGCGTTCGCCAGATTGTTCCAGGGATGCAGAGGAATAGGGAAGCGCCCAAACGTATCGGCCAGGGCTTTCCAAATCGGTTCGTCGGACTGCGCGCCTCCGTCGGCGGCTTGCACCCGCCCCAGCCACTTTTCCACATGCACCCGAGCCGCGGCGCGGACATCGCCGGCGATCTGTGCCCGATTGGGAATGTCGTCGATGAAATCATCGATAATGCGCATCGAGGCATAGGTCGCCGCGAACGCTGCTCTGGTTTCCGGATGCTCAAAGTGACGCGCGCAGGAATACAGATGGGGTTTGTCCCGGCGGGCGATGTCATCGCAGGCCGTGTAGGACTCGTCCAATGACAGACTGTTTTGTGACGACGTGGACATCAATGGAAGGAAAAACAATCCCGCCCCCGAAAACCAGAATCAACCGTGGCGGCGGGCTTCGAAAGTCGACGGATTAGTGGCCGATCGCCTCGAGGATCTCGTTATGCTCAGGGAAACGGTGCGTTTCCTTTTTCGAGAAAATGAGCTTACCGTCGACGGTGACGTCGAAAATGCCATTACCGCCTTCGATCAGCTTTGGTGTGATACCGAGTTCTTTTTTGAGTGTGGCCGCCAACCTGGAGGCCTCGGGCAAGTAGTTTCACATACCGCAGTATTCAATCGAAATCGACTCAGGCATACAACCTCCTGTCTCGGTGACATTTGACACTCCAAGTAGTACGGAGAAAAACGGCCGGCATTGTGGATTTTGCGGCCTTACGCCTTTTCCTCGCGATGCACGAGGGTCGACGACGATTGTGCTGTGGGGAAAATCACCATTTCCGTGATATTCACGTGGGCCGGACGCATCGCACTCCAAACTACGGCCTCGGCAATGTCCTCCCCGGTCAGGGGAATGATGCCTTTATAGGGCAGCTTGGCCCGTTCGGTATCGCCTTTGAATCGCACTTTGCTGAATTCGGTTTCGACCAGCCCCGGATCAATTGAGGTCACCCGGATCGGCGTCCCGGTCAGGTCCATTTTCATACCCCGCGACAGGGCCCGGACCGCAAACTTCGTCGCGCAGTAGACATTCCCGCCGGGATATGCCTCATGGCCGGCAATGGACCCGATGTTGATAACATGTCCGGCCTGCCGCTTGAGCATCCACGGAATCACCGTCCGGCTCACCGCCAGCAGTGCCTTGACGTTGACGTCGATCATCTCGTCCCAATCATCCAGGTCGCCCTCGTGCAGCTTGGCCACTCCCCGTGCGAGACCGGCATTGTTGACTAAAACGTCAATCGCACGCCACTCATCGGGAACCTGCTCGAGCATTGATGGGATCGAAAGATGCTGCCGTAAGTCGAATTCCACACAGAGGCACTCGGTTTTGTGATCCCTGGTTAATTGATCAGAGAGTTCACGCAACCGATCCCCGCGCCGGGCGATGAGCAGCAGCTTGGCGCCTTGCTCTGCGAACGCGCGTGCACAGGCGGCGCCGATGCCTGCCGATGCGCCCGTGATCAATACCCGGTTATCATTCAATTTCACCATTCGCGATCTCACTTTCATGAAGCCATGCACACCTTAGGGACATCTAATACGCCAGGTAATTCACACTGACTCCAGCGGAGTTGAGGCCGACACTGGACGTCAATCGAGGATCGTCAAAGGTAATACCCACACCGACGTCGAACGTCCAATGTCGAGAGAACTCGTAACCACCGCCGAACCATAATCCATAGCCGGACCAGTCGTTTGTTCCATCCTCGAATGGCAACGTGTAGGCAGCAAGTCCGCCACCCCCATGGACAAGCACACTCGGGACAGAGCGCTTAAAAAAGTAGGTTACTCCGATCCCGCCGATGCCCGATGCAACAGTTGGGCTGGTTTCGGGAACAAATCCGCCCCCGTCAAACGATCTCTCGTACCAGGTCACACGATTGACATAGTAGAGCATGAACTGTTCTGAGGAGGCGTGACCGATTTTGAAATTCGTTAAGAGTGAGACCGCACCAGTGGTCTCAAACCTGGCGACCATTCCAAACCGATTGATGACAGGTCGCGAATAGTATGTAGTCGCTACGCCTGCGCCTCCGCCTAGAACAAAACCTTTCCTGCTGTTATCGAATGCCAATGCACAAGCGGTTGAGCCGAGCATGATAGCGATCGCCAGAACAACAATGAGTGCGTTGGACTTACACGACGTTCGATGTCTGGCAGAGTGATCCGTCATTCGCTTTGCCTACTGAGCCTCCAACTCGCCAACCGTCGCCAGAATGTAGTTTTCGGTATCGAAGTACTGCCGCGCCACCCGCTGCACGTCGGATGGACGCACCGCGCGAATGCCGTCGATCATGTAATCCAGATAATCATACCCGAGCCCGAGGAATTCGTGCACACACATGTAGTACGCCTGATTCGTGCGGGAGAGCTGACGCGTGAGCATCGATCCCCAGATCGAGTTTTGTGCAATCTCGAGTTCCTCTTCGGTCGGCAATGACTCCTGCATGCCGGCGATGTGCTCGACAATTCCGGTTCGGGCTTCCGCGTAGTTTGCCTTGCCGGTTCCCATGACACCCATGTACCACCCGAAGTCACGGTCAAAGTCGACACCGGCGCCCACCGAGTACGCCAGGCCGCGCTTTTCGCGCAGGTCATCGCGCAACCGGGTAGAGAGAATATCACCGGCGACAATCAGGGCCGGTGCATCCGGATCGGCTGCGCCCGGCAGCGGTCCGCCGATGTAGATGTACACTTGCTCTTTCTCCATCGGTTCGTGTGCGGTCACTACGCCGGTGGGATCGACCGGACGGGAGATTGTTACGTTCGGTGGTGATCCCGGAGCGATTTGGCCAAAACTGTTTTCCAACAGTTCGAATGCCCGTTCGACATCCAGATTGGTCGCACACGAGACAATCGTATTCCTTGGAGCGTACAGAGTCTTCAGGTGCGACTGGAGATTGTCCGAGGTGAAGCTCATCACGCCGGCATGCGTACCCAACACGGGATGCGCGTAGGCACCGTCTTTGAACAGCGATTGGTAATACAACTGCCGGCAGACATCGCGCGTCGAGCCACTCTTCATGCCCAGGATACCCA
>WJJR01000085.1 GCA_014729565.1 Candidatus Zixiibacteriota bacterium
GGGATCGATGAACTCAAATGCATCTTGTGCGAATTGGTCAATCAGCCGTGGACACCGCCCACTCGTCCGTACAAGCTGCCACCTGCGATGGAGCGCCAACTCGAGTCATACGCGTCGGGCAATCATTTCCGCGATGAGCATTTGCTGCTGTGCGCATCAGGACAGCACACCTCGGTGTGCACCGACAAAATGGATTCGATGGCGAAGGACTTCCGCGCAAAACTGGGGATCGACGAGCACACGGTGCGGCGCTTTCTGGTCGAAGCGCGGTACACGTGGCAACGCGACGTGGCTGGCGACGTTATCTCCCAAACCGGTGATACCAAGTCGTTGTGGACACGACGTCTCGACAGCATCCTGCTCAACCGTTGGGCGGGACCACCGATCCTGCTGCTGACGCTGGGGCTGATTTTCCAATCGATCTTTGCCTGGTCCGAAACACCGATGGAAGCAATTTCGTGGGTGACAGCCGAATGGTTGCCGTCCCTGGTCAACTCGGTCTTAGCCGAGGGCCCGATTCGCAGTCTGATCAATGACGGTGTGCTGGCCGGTGTTGGATCGGTGGTGATCTTCCTGCCGCAGATTCTGCTGTTGTTCTTCTTTTTGACCATTCTCGAAGACACCGGCTATATGGCGCGGGCGGCCTTTCTGCTCGATCGTCTGATGTCGAAGGTCGGGCTGTCGGGCCGCAGCTTCATTCCGCTGTTGTCGTCGTTTGCCTGTGCGGTGCCGGGGATCATGGGCACACGCACCATTCCGAACCGACGTGACCGTTTCGCCACGATTCTGGTTGCCCCGTTGATGACCTGCTCGGCACGACTGGTGGTTTACACGCTTCTAATTGCGGCGTTCGTCCCGCAGCGTCAAATCTGGGGACCGATCGGCTTGCAGGGATTGGCGTTGTTGGGCCTCTACGTGCTGGGGATTTTGGGCGCCGGGTTGATGGCTACAATTTTCCGTCGGACCATCCTGCGCGGGCCGACACCACCGCTCTTGATGGAATTGCCGCCGTTTCGTATCCCGCGCTTGCGCACACTGGGTCTGACACTTCTCGAACGCGCGCGCGTGTTTCTGGTGACCGCCGGGACCATCATTTTTGTCGCGTCGATTCTGTTGTGGGGTCTGTCGAGTTATCCACGTTGGGACATCATCGAAGAGGAACACCAGCAACAACAGGCCGCCCTGATGCAAATGCCGGCCGGCGATGAACGTGCTGAGCGTCTCGATGTATTGGAATCGCGCGTCGCCGCCAAACGTCTCCGGAACTCATTTGCCGGTTACATCGGACGCGCCCTCGAACCAGTCCTGGAACCGCTGGGGTTTGACTGGAAGATCGGTGTCGGCGTTCTCGGATCATTTGCCGCGCGCGAGGTGTTTGTTTCCACCATGGGCGTGGTGTACGGTGTCGGGTCGACCACCGATGATAAGAGTCTGATTGAACAGTTACGTACCGATCGTGATCCCGATACCGGCGAGCTCATCTGGACGCCACTGGTATCGCTGTCGCTTCTCGTTTTTTATGCGTTCGCCCTGCAATGCATGTCGACCGTCGCGGTCATTCGTCGCGAAACGAATAGCTGGCGCTGGCCGGTCTTCGCGTTTGTGTACATGGCGATTCTCGCCTACGGCGGGGCGTATCTGACACGCGTCATCGGGCTCGCTGTGAGTTGATGCATATGTTGGCTTTGTCTATTGCCGCTCAGGATATCATCGCCATCGCCGTTTGCGTGATTGCGGCGGTCGTCCTTTGGCGTCTCGTGCGTCGTCCCAAGGACACCGGCTGCTCAACGTGCAGCCAGAATCCGGACACGCTGAGAGACTCCACCCGCTCTTCCTCCAAGTGAATCTATCAGGTACGCGGTACCTCACAGCTCTGTTCACAGTGAGCGCAGTCGAGCTGCCGTGAGATTCTCCTGGTGCCGACAAACCGTCCGCCCCGATTGTATGTGGCATCACACGAACAGTCGTCACTCCAGCCTGCGTGCGTTTGGGGCGTATTGAATACGCCCTGTGCACGCAACCCGTACGGGGAAGGGGGCGTGCTCAGCACGCCCCTACGAATGGTCGTTTCGTCAGACCTCCGTTCCGATTTGCATTGCTGAACACCCTCAGGCAACTGCATATTGATCGTAAACCCATTCCAAACGATGCGGAGGTGGACAGATGCGTTATCGTTGTGGTGTTTGGCTTCTGGGGGCGCTGCTGGTGTTGGCCGCCTGTCAACCGCGTCCACGGGCGACGGCTGAGGATGTGCGCGCCAGTGACGCGCAGGAGGCCGGATACGAAGAGATTGTACCCCACCCCTATGATGCGACCTGGTCGGCGCTCAATGATTTGATCGACGCCAATGCCTGGCGGGCCAATGAACTCGACAAACCCACCGGACGAATCTCACTGGCGCAGGTACCGATTGCCGGCCACGACGATGCCTGGGTGTGCGGTTCGGGCCGGCGCGACTCCTACGAGGATCAACAGGCGCATCTGGAGATCCGGGTCAAGCGCGTAACATCGAGCGGCACACGCGTCACGTTCGACACGCGCATCGACGCGCACGATGCCAGCGGACGATACTCCGGACGTGTCGAATGCGAATCGACGGGCAAGTTCGAGCAGTACCTGCTCCAAGCCATCGACAGTGTGATTGTCTCGCGACGGCAGATGGATTGACATCGAACCGTAACAAGAGAGGGGCGTACTCACTTCGACAACGCTCAGTGTGAACAGTACACCCCTGCGCATGAAAACACTACAAGGTGCCTCACAGCTCTGTTCACAGTGAGCGTAGTCGAAATGCTGTGAGATCCTCTTGGTGGATAGAGCAGTCCTAAATCTGTTGTCTTCTTACTTCGGCCCGATCATGTTCTCCGGCCGCACCTTCTGATCGAATTCGTCGCCGGTGAGAATCTTCAGTTCAATCGCCGCGTCCCGCAACGTCGTGTTATCGGCATACGCTTTCTTGGCAATCTTCGCCGCATTGTCATAGCCGACATGCGGGTTGAGTGCGGTCACGAGCATCAGCGATTCTTTGAGGTATTGCTCGATTTTATCGTTGTTCGCTTCGATGCCCACGGCGCAGTTATTGTCGAACGATTCGCACGCGTCGGCCAGCAGACGAATCGACTGCAGCAGATTGTAGATCATCACCGGCTTGAAGACGTTCAGCTCGAAATTCCCCATTGCGCCGCCGGCGTTGACAGCGACATCGTTGCCGAGCACCTGGCAGCAGACCATGGTCATCGCTTCGGGTTGTGTCGGGTTGACCTTGCCGGGCATAATCGAACTGCCGGGTTCATTGGCCGGGATGATAATCTCGCCGATGCCGCAGCGCGGTCCCGACGCCAACCAGCGAATATCGTTGGCAATCTTCATCAGCGAACACGCCACGGTCTTCATCGCGCCCGATGCAAACACCACCGCGTCGTGTGCCGCCAGCGCTTCGAATTTGTTCGGCGCACTGACAAACGGCAGCTCGGTCATCTCAGCAATCTTCTTGGCTGCTTTCTCGGCAAACTGTGGATGTGTGTTCAGTCCGGTTCCGACCGCGGTGCCCCCAAGTGCGAGTTCACACAAATGCGGCAACACGTTTTCGATGCGCACCAGATCATTGTCGAGCTGCTGCACGTAGCCGGAGAATTCCTGCCCGAGTGTCAACGGAACCGCATCCATCAGGTGCGTGCGGCCGATCTTGATGATATCCGTGAATTCATCGGACTTTTTCTTCAAGGTATCCCGCAGCTTTTTCACCATCGGGATCAGCCGCCGGTTGATCTCCGACGCCGCCGCGATGTGCATCGCCGTGGGGAACGTGTCGTTCGACGATTGCGCCTTGTTGACATCATCGTTGGGATGAATCGGCTTTTTCGAACCGAGTTCGCCGCCGGCAATCTCAATCGCCCGGTTGGCGATCACTTCGTTCGAGTTCATGTTGGTTTGTGTGCCCGATCCGGTCTGCCAGACCACCAGCGGAAAGTGATCGTCGAGCTTCCCCTCGATCACTTCGTCAGCCGCCTGCACAATCAGTTTGGCCTTGTCGTCGGGGAGTGTGCCCAGCTCGTTGTTGGTCATCGCAGCGGCCTTTTTTAGAATTCCCAGCGCGCGGATGATCTCGCGCGGGAACCGCTCGAAGCCAATCTTGAAATTCTGCCGTGAGCGCTGAGTCTGTGCGCCCCAGTAACGGTCGGCGGGGACGTTCACCTCACCCATTGTATCCGATTCAACACGATAGTCCATGCTCTCCTCCATTTCTCTAAATCCATGGATAGAAGCGCCTTAAGGGGAAGTCAAACGGGGATTGATCGACGCGTGAGAAAGTGACAGACTTGAAGCGCTATTCGTATCGTATTCTACAGCATGCCCGAACTCCCCGATATCATTGTCTACCTCGACCGCCTGAAACCGCGTGTGGTCGGGCAGTCGATTGAGACAGTTGAAATCAAAAATCCGTTTCTGTTACGATCCGTCGATCCGCCAATCAGCGCCGTCCACGGCAAGCAGGTCACCGGGCTGCGGCGCATGGGCAAACGCATCGTCTTTAAACTCGAAGGCGATCTCTTTTTAGTCATTCACCTGATGATCGCCGGACGGTTGCGTTGGCGTCCATCGGGAAGCAAACCGCCGGGCGGCAAACTGACACAGGCGGCGTTTCATTTCCCCGATGGGATTCTGTTTCTCACCGAGGCCAGCTCCAAACGTCGGGCATCACTGCATTGCGTGTCGGGCGAGGACGGGCTCCGCGCGTTCGAACGTGGGGGACTCGAAGTGCTCGATGCGACACTTGGGCAGTTTGCCGGACGCCTGCGATCCGAAAGCCACACACTTAGACGCGCGCTTACCGATCCACGCCTCTTCAGCGGTATCGGCAACGCCTACTCCGACGAAATCCTGCATCGCGCGCGTCTGTCGCCGATGACACTGACCGGTAAACTGTCTGATGATGACGTGCAGCGATTGTATAGTGCGACGCGCGACGTTCTCAATGAGTGGATTCAGCGTCTGCTCGATGACGTCGGGGATGACTTCCCCGAGACGGTCACAGCGTTTCGTGATGCGATGGCCGTGCACGGACGGTACGGTCTCCCCTGCCCGGTGTGCGGCTCACCGGTGCAACGAATTCGTTACGCCGACAACGAAACCAACTACTGCGCCCGCTGCCAAACCGGCGGCAAACTGCTCGCCGACCGCGCCCTGTCGCGTCTGCTGAAGACAGACTGGCCGAAATCGATCGATGAGTTGGAGCGTTGACTGCAGAAACCGTTGAAACGGTTTTTGGGGTGCTTGTTTGTCTCCGCACACCCGGCTGAAGGGCGTGTTGAAGAACGTGTGTCATTGCTGATGACGTGTTGCTGTCGTGGCGTATTGCATACGCCTGCGCGCACAACCGGTATGGAGAGAGGGCGTACTCAGTACGCCCCTACTCATGAACCGCTGTCACCCGAATGAATTCGGGTGGCAGCGAACACTGCATACTATCGTTAAACCGTTTCAACGGTTTCCCCGGCCAGTCTATCGACACCGAACGCAATGTCGGCCGCAGTCTACCCAACTGCGCTCACTCGGACACACTTGCGACAATGGCGAACTCTGTCGCCTCCCCATCGAAGGGATCACCGGCCACGTTACCCAGAATGTCTTCGATGCGGAGTCCGCCCTCGGCGAATTCGGCCGCAAGCTGATCGGTATCGTAGTAC
>WJJR01000014.1 GCA_014729565.1 Candidatus Zixiibacteriota bacterium
CTGTCGGACGCGCGATTTCTCTCGCACGAACTCTCCGTTTTACGTCATGGGTATGGACCGTCGATCGTGGACTTGGGGGTTGTGGACAAGACCGGTCGGCAGGTGGCCTATGCGGGTCCCTTCAACCTCGGCGGCGCGGATTACTCGAACGCCGATTGGTTCAAGGAGGCCATGGACCGTGAATGGTACATCAGCGACGTGTTTCAGGGTCTCCGAGAGTTGCCCCATTTTATTGTCGCGGTCCGGAGAGTGGAAGACGGCCGGCCGTGGATACTCAGAGCGACCGTCGACTTCGACGCCTTCAATTCCATTGTTCGGAACATTCGGATCGGCGCTACGGGGTTTGCGTTCATTATCAACCGGTCGGGCGATCTCCAGACAAAAGCGCCGTTCGGTGAGATCGAGTCGAAGGCGGTTTATCTGAGGGCACTCCAACCCGACGGTCATGAGGGCGCGGACGCGGCTCTCGTCTCTGATTCCGACGCCCAAGGCCGGGAAATTCTGAATTTTATGGCGCCGCTCAAGAACGGCGAATGGCTTCTCGGCTACCAGCAGTACGCGTCCGACGCCTTTTCACCGCTCCAACAGGCGCGGCGGCTTGCGTTGGCGATCTTCTGCGTCGGAGTGCTCGGCATCGTCATCGCCGGCGTGACCTTGTCCAATCGGATGGCCAGACGCATCCGGGAGGCCGATCAGGAAAAAGAGGACATGACCGAACAGGTGATCGAGTCCGGCAAACTGGCCTCCCTAGGGGAACTCGCAGCCGGTATAGCCCATGAAATCAACAACCCGGTTGCGATCATGGTTGAGGAAGCCGGCTGGATGGAAGATCTGCTCGAGGATGGAGCTTTTGACGGCGATTCGCAGCTTCCCGAGTTTAGGAGATCGCTACAACAGATTCGAACGCAGGGTAAACGCTGCAAAGAGATAACTCATAAGCTGCTGAGCTTCGCCCGCAAGACCGACCCGACCCAGACAAAGATGCAACTCAACGATCTGGTTCAAGAAGTGGTCGAACTGTGTCGACAACGAGCGCGATTCGACAATGTCACCATAGTGACGGACCTCGCCGGGGATCTTCCCGAGATCGACGGAGCGCCGTCCGCGTTACAGCAGGTGTTGCTCAATTTGATCAACAACAGCCTCGACGCAATGGAATCAAAGGGCGGCGAAGTGGAAGTGACGACCCATCGTGAAGGCTCGCGAGTTGTGCTGAAAGTTGCGGATCAAGGGCCCGGGATTCCCGAAGCGTTGGTGAATCGAATCTTCGATCCATTCTTCACCACCAAGCCCGTGGGCGCGGGAACGGGTCTAGGGCTATCCATATGCTACGGCATTGTAGACAAAATGGGCGGAGAGATCTGTGTCGACAGCGCCGTGGGAGTTGGAACCGTATTTACGGTCAAGCTTCCCACGGCCGCTGTAGAGCCCTCGAGACAAGACGAGGCGCGGCCGGAGAATCAGTCGTCCTCAACCATTCCAGCGGTTAGCGAAGGAGAGTTGCAATGAATGCGATAAAGGTAATGCTGGTCGATGATGAAAGCCAATTCGTCGACACCATGTCAAAACGTTTGAGCAGACGGGAACTCGAGGTCGTGCCGGCGTACGGCGGGGCCGAGGCTATCAAGATTCTCGAATCCGACGAAAAGATCGACATCATCATTCTGGACGTCAAAATGCCCGGAATGGACGGCATAAAGACGCTCAGAGAGATCAAGAAGATCCGCCCCCTGGTGGAGGTTATCATGCTTACCGGTCACGCGACCGTCGAGTCTGCCATCGAGGGTATGAAACTCGGAGCGTACGATTATCTCCTCAAGCCATGCGATCTGGAAGCGCTTCTCGCCGCGGTAGCGGAAGCGTCCGCGAAAAAGGCGAAGCATGAGGAGAAGATTCTGGAAGCGCGACTGAAGGCCATCACGATGTCGCAGGGCGCGTGAGTGAGGAAACATGGGTTCGGAGGCGTGTCGGAAAGCCGGCCCCATCCGCGTGCTGCTCGTGGATGACGAGGAGGGATACGTGGGCGTGCTCGCCAAACGGCTGGCAAAGCGCGATCTCTTGGTGACCTCGGCCTTCAGCGGGGTCGAAGCCATCCGCATCCTTCGAAGAAACGATTTCGATCTGGCTGTGCTGGATCTCAAAATGCCCGACATGGACGGCATAGAGGTTCTCAAGATATTCAAGAAGATGGCGCCGGACATGGCGGTCATCATGCTGACGGGCCATGGTTCGGAACAGGCGGCTCGAGACGGGATTCTCCAGGGCGCGTACGACTATCTCACCAAACCCTGCGAACTGGAGGATCTTATATCGAAGATCCGGCTGGCCTGCGAGAGGAGACAATGCGATGACCGATATCCGAGTCCTTCTCGTGGATGACGAGGAGGACTTCCTGAGACCTCTCGTCAAGAGACTCACCCGTCGCAGCTTCACCACGCGCGCCGCGGCCGGCGGGAGGGAAGCGGTCGATATGCTGGGGGAATCCCCAGCGGACGTGGTGGTTCTTGACGTGAGGATGCCGGACATGGACGGATTGACCACATTGATGAAGATCAAAGAGATGGACCCCGGTGTCGAAGTAATCCTCCTGACCGGCCACGCAAGCCTTGAAGTCGCTCGGGAGGGGCTTCGTCAAGGCGCTTTCGACTACATGATGAAACCGGTGGACATCGAAG
>WJJR01000015.1 GCA_014729565.1 Candidatus Zixiibacteriota bacterium
CGCCCACTGCCTGTCACCCTAGCGTCGGCAGGGCGTATGCAATACGCCGCTACGGGTATCACTCTTCTCGCGGTATGGCCTTGCTGAAAGCTCAGACTATTTCAATACACCGCAAGCGGTGGGGCACCCACACCCATTCTTCTTACTATAGGGGAAGACTACTACAAGAACAGGTCACAACCGCCGCCGCCGCGACTTCCGGTCTTTGCCGTGAATCGGACATTCGGTCTCGGCGTCTTCTTTGCGCAGGACAACTTCCTCGTGGGTGCCGGGGCAATCATCCGTGGCTTTGAAGAAACTCTCGTTACAGGCGGTGTAGGTGTAGACACCCTGCGGCTGCGCGAAATCAATCGGTGGGAGTGAGTCGCAGGCGATCTTCATGAACTCGGTCCAGATCGGGAGTGCTGTTGCCGCGCCGGTGCCGGTGTGATAGCCGCCGATTGGGGTCTTCAAATCATAACCGACCCACACAACAGTTGTAATCTGCGGCGTGAATCCGGCATACCAGTTGTCCATGTATTCGTTCGACGTTCCGGTTTTGCCCGCAGCCGGACGGGTGAAACCCCGACGTCGCGCCCCCGCACCGGTGCCGCGTCCACGCATCACCGATTCGAGCACATGCAGTACGACAAACGTGTTCTGTGCCGATAACACTTCTTCGCGCACCGGTGTCGTATTGTCTTCAATCACGCCGCCGAAGCGGTCGGTAATTTTCTTGATCAATGTCGGCTGTGTGCGAATACCGCCATTAGGGAAGACGGAGTATGCACCGGCCAAGTCGATGGGAATAACTTCCGAACTGCCGATCGCCAGCGACGGTACCGGCGTGAGTGGAGTGGTGATCCCCATGCGCTTCGCGTAGAACGCCACCTGGTGCGGATCAAGGTTCAGCAACAGCTTGATTGACACAAGGTTACGCGACTCCTGGAAGCCCTGCCGGATGCTGATCGGCCCCTTGAATTTCTGATCAAAGTTGTTCGGGCTCCACTCGCCGAAGCCGGGAATGTTCAACACAATCGGCGAATCATAAATCGTATCGCGCGGCAGAAACCCTTCTTCAATCGCGGTGGTCAGCACGAATGGTTTGAACGCCGAGCCCGGTTGACGCAACGCCTGTGTTGCGCGGTTGAATTCACTCTCACCGAAATCATACCCGCCGACCATCGCCAGCACACCGCCGGTGGCATTGTCAATCGATATCAACGCTGCCTGCAGTTTCTTGTGCACACGAACCGTTTCGCCAATTGTGGTGTCGAACACCGGGATTGTGTATTCGGGATCGTCCGGCGCGTGACGCTTTTCGGCCGCGGCGCGCAGGGAATCGAGATGGTCGCGGATGATCTCTTCGGCCTGGCGTTGCAGCGACGTGTCAATCGTCGTGTAAATGCGCAAGCCTTCGCTGTAGAGGGTGTCCTCACCGTACGTCTCGCCGATGTACCGGCGGATGTCCTCAGCGAAGTAGTCGCCCACTTTGCGCTCGCTCTGGCCGGAGTTTAACTGAATCGGCTGCGCCGCCAGTGAATCGTATGTTGCCTTGTCTAAATCACCGACCGCGACCATGCCGCGCAGCACGACATTGCGCCGCTGCCGCGACAAGTCCTCATTGCTGCGCGGCGAATACCGTGAGGGAGCCGGCAACAAACCGATCAGAACAGCCGATTCCTCGACCTTCAGATCTTCGACGTTCTTCCCGAAATACACCTGTGATGCCGCCTGCACACCGTAGGCGCCGGCGCCATAGTAGTTCTGGTTGAGATACATCTCGATGATTTCATCTTTGGCGTACTGCCGCTCGAGACGCACCGCGGTCATCCACTCTTTGACCTTGCGCGAGATCGTTCGCTCCCGCGTAAGGAACAACTGACGCGCCAACTGCTGCGTGATGGTCGATCCGCCCTGAGCGCGCTGCCCGCGCAACGGCTGGATGATGACCCCGCGCACAATCGCGGTCCACTCGACGCCCCAGTGACCGTAAAAGCCACGATCCTCGGAGGCCATCAGCGCCTGGATCATGTTCCCGGGGATCTTCTCAAACGGTGTCCAGACGCGTCGCTCCGTGTAATACTCATAGAACTGTTCACCGTTGCGGTCGTAGAGACGCGTCAGCAGGCGCGGCTTAATGTTGTAGACGCGTTCAATCGATGGCAGGTCCTTGCTGTAAACAATCAGCGTCGACACGATCCATGCCATGATCATCGCGGCGAACACCGTACCGCCAATCAGAAGAATAGAGCGGCGCGATTGCGGCAGCTTCAGACGGAACCGCGGCCGTTTCTTATAGCTCCACGACTTCTTCTGAGAAACGGTCTCCGTGACGCCGGTGAGATCGATGTCGTCTTTGCGTTCTGCCATCACTTAGTTGTACACTCTGTGGGTCCAAGGTTCGTTCTCGCCTCCGGAACGTTCACCCAAGGCCCCGCATCGTCAAGTAAAAAGCCCTTGCTCGTCCGGGGTGAACGCGTCTATCATGCGCGAACCCTTTCGCGCCGTGAGGGTTGGAGAGTACGCATGAAGCCGCTCGACGAACAGCTCAAGATCATCCGTTCCGGCACGGTGGAGATTCTCCCTGAGGGGGATCTCGAACAGAAGCTGGAACGGTGCGTCACGGAGAATCGCCCCCTCCGCGTGAAACAGGGTTTCGACCCGACCGCCCCCGATATCCATCTCGGGCACACGGTCGGATTGCGTAAGCTAAAGCAATTTCAAGACTTAGGCCACCAGATTGTGCTGATCGTCGGGGATTATACCGGCATGGTTGGGGACCCGTCGGGGCGCTCAGCCACCCGGCCGCAGCTCACCAACGACGAGGTCATGCGCAACGCCGAGACGTACCAGACACAGTTCTTCAAAGTGCTCGACCGATCGCAAACTGAAGTCCGGTACAATGGCGAGTGGTTTGCCAGGATGAGTTTCGCCGAGTTGATTGCCCTCGCGTCAAAGGTGACCGTTGCGCGGATTCTGGAGCGCGATGATTTCGAAAAGCGGTACCGGGCCAATGAACCGATCTCCGTCCATGAGATGTTCTATCCGTTGATGCAGGCATACGATTCGGTGGCAATTGAGGCCGACCTCGAAATCGGCGGTACCGACCAGAAATTCAACTTGTTGACCGGACGGCAAATTCAGGAATGCTACGGAGTTAAGCCGCAATCGATTCTCACACTGCCGATCCTGCCGGGGACCGACGGCGTCATGCGGATGAGCAAATCGACTGGCAACTACATCGGTATCGATGAACCTCCCGACGAGATGTTCGGCAAGACAATGTCGATTCCCGACGATCTGATTCTGCCGTACTTTGAACTGGTGGCCGATGTTTCGGTCGAACGGCTGGACGACATCCGAGCGGCGTTCAAAGACTCCAAGACAAACCCCCGCGACCTCAAGCTGGAGCTGGGTGAGACGATCGTGGGGATGTATCATGGCGCAGACGCCGGCAAAACCGCCCGTGAGGGGTTCATCCGTCAGTTTTCGAAGAGGCAGACGCCGGATGACATGGAAACAACGTTGATTAAGACGTCTGACGATGAGATCCGGCTGGTCGAAGTCATTGTCGAGGCCTGCTGTGCCGGCAGTCTCAGCGAAGCCAAACGCAAAATCCAGCAGGGTGGCGTCCGCGTCAACGATGTCAAACAAGAGGATCCACAGTCACTCATCACAACCGACCAACCGTTCATTTTGAAAGTCGGTAAGCGTCACTACCGGCGCATTGAATTCGCGAAGTCTTAGAGAAGGGATCGATATGGAAACGCTGGATACCATTGAAGGCAAACTGGAGCGGTTACGGAGGTATCTTTGACATCGACGGCTTGGCGCAGCGAGTGGCCAAGCTCGAAAAGCAGACGTCCGCCGATGGTTTCTGGAACGATCCCGACACCGCCCGCAAGACCTTAAAGGAAATCGCTTCCGCCAAGAGTTGGGTGGATGGTTTCGCCGCACTCGAAGCCCGTCTCAGTGACACCACAACACTCTGTCAGTTGGCCAACGAGGAATCCGACGACGCCGCGATGAAAGAAGCGACAGCGGAAGCCGCGAAGCTGGCCCAGGATGTGGATTCGTTTGAGTTCCGGTCGCTGCTGTCGGGCGAAGACGATCCCAACAACGCCATTCTCACCATACACGCCGGCGCCGGAGGTACCGAATCGTGCGACTGGGCTGAAATGCTCCTGCGCATGTACACGCGCTGGATCGAACGCCACGGGTGGACATCGGATACGCTCGACTACACCGCCGGCGATGCGGCCGGAATCAAGTCCGCGACACTCGAAGTGAAGGGTGTATATGTCTACGGGTACCTGAAAGCGGAACAGGGGGTACACCGTCTCGTGCGCATTTCACCGTTCGATGCCAACAAACGGCGGCACACGTCGTTCGCATCGGTGTCGGTCCTCCCGGAGGTCGAATCTGACGTTGAGATTGACATCCGCGATGAAGACCTCCGTGTCGATACGTATCGCGCGTCGGGAGCCGGCGGGCAGCATGTGAACAAAACATCCTCGGCGGTGCGCCTCACCCATGAGCCGACCGGCATCGTCGTGCAATGCCAGACCGAACGGTCACAGCATAAGAATCGCGACTCTGCCATGAAGGTCCTGCGCGCGCGTCTCTACCAACTCAAGCGGGAAGAGGAAGAGGCGAAACTGGCGGAGTATTCCAAGGACAAAAAGAAGATCGAGTGGGGATCGCAGATTCGTTCGTATGTGTTCCAACCGTATCAAATGGTTAAGGATCACCGGACCAGTGTGGAAACGTCGAATGTGCAGGCGGTCATGGACGGTGACATCGACCAGTTTATTGAGGGGTATTTGAGCCACGGCACCGCCGACCACGTTGTGACAACCAAGGCGAACGGATCGGATTAAATGACCGCAGGTGAGTCGTTACGATGGGAGAACCAGAGACTATGAATCCATTAATGCGAATTCGGGAACGCGCGCGCCGCGCGCGGGCACATATCGTGTTGGCCGAAGGGACCGAACCGCGTGTGCTGCAAGCCGCACGCAGTATTCTCTCCGAGGAGATGGCGCACATCACGCTGCTGGGCGATCAGAAACAGGTCGAGACGGCTGCCAAAGACGTTAACCTGCCGCTGAATCGGGTGACGATTATCGATCCTCTATCCTCTCCCGATTTCACCATGTTTGTCGACGCCTTACGTCACCATGATCCGCAACGGTTCCCCGATGAGGAAACCGCCCGACGACAGATGTCGCAGGTGCTCTGGTTTGGCGCCATGATGGTGCGCCAGGGGAAAGCCGACGGGATGGTCGCCGGGTCGGTGCACACGACCGCCGACGTGTTGCGCAGTGCGATTCGCGTCGTCGGGCTCGCGCCGGGGATGACGTCGGTGTCGAGTTATTTCTTCATGGTCGTCCCCAAGTATCGCGACACGTTAGACAAGGTGTTTATCTATACCGACGCCGGTGTCATTCCCAATCCCACTGCTGAGCAGTTGGCCGATATCGCGATCGCTTCGGCGGGTGCCTACGAATTGCTGACGGGTGACACTCCGAAAGTGGCACTGTTGTCGTTTTCCACCAAGGGCTCGGCGAAGCATGAAATGCTCGACAAGATCCCCGAGGCCCTGACTCTGATTCGTCGACGCGAGCCTAACCTGATTTGCGACGGTGAACTGCAGGCTGATGCGGCGATCGTGCCCGAAGTGGCCTCATCGAAGGATCCCGGCGGTGTGGTTGCCGGCGATGCCAACGTGCTCGTCTTCCCCGATCTCAATTCCGGCAACATTGCCTACAAACTGACCGAACGTCTCGCCAACGCCAAAGCCATTGGCCCGCTCCTCTCGGGCCTCGACAAACCGGTCAACGATCTTTCCCGAGGGTGCCGTCCCGATGATATTGTCAATGCGGTAGCAGTGGCGGCGGTGACATCACGCCCCAGTTTGAAGTAGAAGATAAAACATTGGCATACAATAGGTAACGTTGACCGGACGTTAGCATTGGACAGACTGTCGTCCCATTATGCGGCCCTTCGATTAACATATAATTGACGTTTACTTAACGAATAGGTAACATCCGCTGGCGATGGCCGCCGTCATCTCGGCGGCTTTTGAGCTTTTGATGGGGCCGCTGGCAGCGGGATCACCAGCTTGTGATTACGCTGCTGTGGTGTCGTCGTATAGGTGTACACCCCAAAATGCGCGTTGGAGGACATCGCACATGAAGCTCGTCACCCGCAGTGTGATGATCACAGTACTGCTTCTCGGGTCTTGTGCAATTGTGTGGGCCGATGACAGTCCGGGCCTGGAAAAGGGCGAATTCGATATCGGCGGTTATCTGCAGGTGAAGTACGAGGATCATGAGGATTCCCGCAATCCGATCGTCGACGAGGACGGCAATCTCCTCAAGCGGAACATGAACCACATCTACATCCGACGTGGTCGGATCAAGGTGGAATACCAGGCCACGGAAGCGAGCAAATTCCGGATCTACTTCGATGGCGCCAAAGACAAACTCAGTCTCCTGGAAGCGTGGATTGAATTGAAGCACGAGTTCGGACGAGTGGAGACCAAATTGCGGGTCGGGCAGCAGAACATCCCGTTTGGTTTCGAGAACTGGTATTCGTCGGCCAAGCGCGATCTTCCGGAACGCTCGTTAGCACAGAATTCCTTATTCGCGGGTGAACGAGAGCGACTTGTGAACCTGACGGTGGCACCCGTTCAGCAGCTCGCGCTTAATGTCGCCGTGTTGAACGGTCCCGGCTTGAAGGATAGCGAGTTCACCTACGAGTCTCCGTTCGAGGACACCAAGGACGTTTTGGCGCGACTCCGGACCGAGCATGAACTCGACGGTCTCACGATCTCCGGTGGTATATCCGGCTATCTGGGGAAGCAGTTCGATGAATCCGATACGGTCGATTTCAGGACTGATAAGAACAGGTACGGCGCTGATGCCCAGGTCGAATTTAATGTTGTTCGCGACCTCGGCAGATCGGCGGTCCGTGGTGAAATGATGATCGCGGAGGAGTTCGGCCTGCGCAAGATCGGCTACTATCTGTGGCTGTCACAGCGATTGGGCCGGCATTTCGGAGCCGCTGCGCGGTACGATGTCTTCGATCGAAATGCCCGTGCCGAAGATGGAACCCGGACGGATCGGGTGTCGCTGGCGGGCAACTACTACTACGATGCCCATGTTCGATTCACGTTGTCGTATGACATTATCAAAAATGAGGACGTCGGCGAGATGACCGATGTCGCCGATAATGTGCTGACACTGATGCTGCAATATGCGATTTAGGAGTGACGGTCGAATGTGACTGATGGTGTCGGGGCGTTGCCCGAAGCGTGCTGGTTACGGACCTCCAACCGGCTCTGCCGGGAATAGTTGTTTGGCTTTGGTACGGCACGCCGTACCCTGTTCCCCGGGCAGAGGTCGTGCCGGCGAGTAGAAGTCGAGACGCTCAGACTCGATGCCGATGATTCTGATGGATCCCGGAGGCATCACTCGTTCCGACAAGGATGGCGTGATGGTACAACGACATTTCGACGATGAACTGGCGGAACTGCGCCAGAAACTGGCGGTTATGGGCTCATTGGCCGAGTCGATGATCCGACAGGGCGCGTTGATGCTGATGTCGCCTGATGACGAGACGGCGGAGCAGCTTGTGAAAGACGAAGACGAGGTCAACCGGCTGCACATGGCGATTGATGAATCGTGCATGCGCTTGCTGGTGCTCCGTCAGCCGGTCGCCGTCGACCTCCGCCTTCTGGCCTCCGCACTGCGCATGAGCAGCGAATTGGAACGCATTGGCGACCAATCGATAAACCTCATGAAGCGGGCCCGCAAACTCCGGGGCGAATCGCCCGTCGCGCTTCCCATCGATCTGCAGCCGTTGATTGATGTTGTTGTGCGCATGGTCAACGACAGCCTCGATGCATTCTCCCGCAAGGACGTGTCGCTCGCCAAACGCGTGCTGGAGCTGGAACAGAACGCCGACGACCTGCGGCATTTGTATGAAGATGAATTGGCCGTGGCGGGCGAAGAACGCGGCAAAGACGTGCTGTTTTATATCCAACTCACCCTGATTGTCTACCACCTCGAACGCATCGGCGACCACGCCACCAACATCGCCGAAGACGTGATCTTCCTCGTCGAGGGGGAAGATATTCGGCATCAGCATTTGTAGGATCACTCCCGATTGAATAGGGTGGGCTTCGCCCGCCAATCCCCTGTCGCGCAATCGACATGACCATCCCGCACGGGCGAGGCGCTCGTGCTACATCCCGCGAGAGTAGCCCAGCTCGGCTCGCCCGGAAAAACCTGATTCTCACGAGCAGCCGGCAATCGGCTAAAACCATCATCCGACGGCGTCGTAGAATCTAAGCAGTTGCAACACGAAACACAGGAAGGAGGGTGATTGAGATGTTGGAAGCATTCATCATTACCACAATCACAACATTTGCTGCCTTAACGGCCCCATCACGGCCATAATAAGTGATGATGAAGATCATTGAGGTAGTTTCGGGATTGGCGCAGACCGTTGCAGATGCACCGGCTCTGCGCTAATCTCTTGTGAGAGACGGGAGTTTGTCCCAGAGGATGTTTCTCCCTCTCCCCGGGGCGTGTTGAAAAAGTCACATCATCGTCGCGTAGGTGCGGCTCTTAGCCGCACCGGTCAGGCTAAGAGCCGGACCTACGCGAGGTTACAATTCATTCATTTGGTGGCTTCATATGGCCGGACACAACACACAACTTTTTCAACAGGCCCTGAAGCCGGGTGTTAAAAGACACAAAGCCCGCTGGACGCGGGCCTCAGTATATAGCTGTCC
>WJJR01000086.1 GCA_014729565.1 Candidatus Zixiibacteriota bacterium
GGCGGTTGGTCAGAGGCGTCGACTATCAAATCGACTACTCTATTGGTCAGCTTAGTGTCATCAACGAAGAAGTTCTCGATCCCAACAAGAGCTTATTCATTTGTTACGACTATGTCCCGTTTGAAAAACAACCCTGACCAAAAACAAATGAACCATGTGAGTGTCAGGAGCCCCGCCCGCTACGGTTCACGCAAACGATTTGAGAAACAGTGGGCGGTGCTCCTGGCCTACTGCTATCTGCTACCGCCGCGTATATGTCGATCCCATCATCTTTGATTTGGTGCCGTCGGCGGCGATTTGATTCAATGTCCATTCGAACGTGGAATCGTTGGTGAATTCCCAAATCTCCTCGAAATCGCCGGCCATCGAACCGTAGGTGGTCAGGTCGGCGATCATGCTGTCGCCCTCCCATTTGAGCGAATACTCGAACAGATCGATGCCCATTTCGGTGCCGGTGAAATAGCCGCGAATGGCCTCGTCGCCCGGATGCCAGAAGAAAAATCCCTCGCCGACGAGCTTCGGTTCACCATCGACGACCCAATACGATTTCCCGTTCACCGACTTCTTTCCGATGCCCCATTCGAACACCTGGTAATTCTGATCGCTGTACCACTTGCCGCCGACCAGACGTTCACACGGAGCGAGCGGATTGGCGTCGTCTGACTCAGAATCCTGCGCCCACGGTTGTACCGCAAATGCGGTCAACGCAACGGCGGTCATGACAAGGACAATCCAGGTCTTACGTGAGATCATTTTAGTCTCCTTTCCCCAATGGCTGTTCGTATGCAGCAATGTGACATTGCCGTCGGATGAATTATCCGCTCTTGTCGTCTGAATTGGATTCGGACTCAAGGATCGTCGCAATCCGGTCCCGTGTTGTCTCGAGTGTCTTGAGATCGGCTTCCAGCTTGTGTTTGACATCCGCGTTTGGCGCCGAATGGATCTTCTCTTCGAGATCCGAAATGTCGGATTTCAGTTCATCGTATCGCTGTCGCAATTCTTCCACCGACGCAGCTTTGTCTGCCTTTTCAAACATGATCGCTTCGGCCTGTTGTGCCTTGTCATCAACAGGTGTGGATGTGCGCATTGCGGGCATGGCCTTCCAGTCGGCAGCGAGGGCGCGTGTATTCATGAATGTTGGCGACACAATCTCGATTCCGGCGGCGTGAAGCTTGTCGAGCATCTGTTCGCGCAGCCGTGACCGTGTTGACAATACGTGCTTCACTTCCGGCAGCAATCCGACGACACGGTAGACGACCGAGAAGTCGGTCAGGTCCATGATATGCACGAACGGTTCCTGCAGGTCGGCCGCGAGCGCCGCTTCGCGCAGGGCGTCCTGCACCTGGGTGCGCGACACATCGTAACCGATCGATACCTCCGCCCACACCAACGTACCGGTCGCGTACGTTACGCGAACGGGATTCGTAATCAGAAAGGAATTCGGAAGCGTCATCAGATCGCGATCTTCGGTTTGGATTTCCACGTGGAACAAGCCGCGTTCGGTCACGCGGCCGAAATGCTCGCCCACGGTGATGAAATCGCCAACCTGAAAGCTGCGCACCGCGCGAATCATCAGCCCCGCCATCGCGTTGCCAATGATATTCGTCGACGAGAGCGCAACCGCGGCGCTGACCACAATCCCGATCAGATTCAGCAGTTGTCCCTGCCGCGTGTCGTTTAATGGTGATATCAGAATGATCACCACCAGCAAAACCGCCAGCAGGAACAGTTGAATCAACTGGACGCGCAACGTCTTGTCGGCCTGTCCGGCGTACTGTGCCCGCAGACTCCGGCGCACCGCAAACCACACCGCTCCGCCCACGATGATGACAATCACCATCGGCAGGCCCGGTTTCAAGCTGGACAGGATATCGGAGAGCATCGCGGACCGAATATACCGGACGATCACATGCTATGCAGCCCAAAATGTGGCGCTCGGGCCTCCTCATGAACGTCCCGTGCACTTACCTCTTCCGTTTATAGACGATCTCCATGTTCTGAAACTCGGTGCCGTCGGGAGCAACGCAGTACATTTCGAGTTTATGGGTATCGTCGCCCTCCCAACTGGCCACACTTCGCATCGGCACATCTTTGCGGTCGCTCATGGGGTCATCGATGGTGCACGAATAGTGTTTGGCGCCGTCTTTGGCTGTGCCGCGGCTGATCATCACCGATGTGCCCATCGTGTCGATCCAGGTGTCGATGTACTCGCCGCGGTATTTGTCGAATGCCGTGACGCCCATTCCCTCGAACGGCTGACCCATCGCCTGACCCCTGAAGTTCTGAATCAGATACCGTCCGCCCATCGCAATCGTAAACTCGGCCTCCCCCGTGTTTTCTTCCGGCGGTGCACCGGGCGCCATCCAGAATTTCACATTTGCATCCCACTTGCCCGCCAGTTTGTTGAACTCTTCGTGCTCCGTGCCCGGTGTGGCAAATTGCGCCCACCGCTCCATCATCTGCTTTTCGTCCATCGTGTCAATCCTCCCGTCGATTCGTTATCTGTTGCGCTACCGTCACCAAGCTCGGTAGAACGGCTGTCACTTCACAATCACTTCCGGGCTCAGGAATACTCGTATTGCGGCTCCCAACCGTCGGCGCCCTGTTCAAGCAAATCAAAGACGTGCCAGACGGCGCAGAAGTCGTCGCCGGGGCCGAAATACGCACGTCCGACACGCCGAATGGCGCCGTCGGCATCCCGATGGAATGTCGAGACTCCGGGCCACACCTTGCCCTCTTTCTCAAATCCAACGTCCCGAGTGAAACTCCCGCCGTGATTGGAGAGTGTGCGGAATGTCCAGCCTCGGCTGTCGGCAAACTCCTTCATCACCGACGGTTCATCGGGCGAGACAAGCGCGAACGCCGCCCGGTTCTCAAAATGCTTGCGAAAGCCATTGAAACCGTCGGCCCAGAGGGTGCAGTACCGGCAGCTTCGTCCCATGTTGTGAATGATGATCAGATCATTGTTGTCGCCGAAGAGACTCGAAAGCTGAACCGGCTGTCCGTCGCGATCTTTCAGGGTGTAATCTGAGACCGTCTGAGCACCCGCGGCTCTGCGCAACTCGACGATCCGTTTCCGCAACATCTCCAGCTCCTTTTCGGCCTTCTCGAGTTCTTCGTGGGCCCTGGCGGTGTCTGTTGTCATCGTCACTCCCTCTTCTGTTGGCTGTCCCGCTGTTAGCGTTTAAGAGATGGAGGAGAATCTATAGAGAATCCAGCCCGCGAAACAATACGGGACTTGTCTTGGTTGATTGTCATGAGGGCCAGCGTGCACCAACACTGAGAGAGGAAGTTCTGCTTGTCACAGCGGCGAATCCGGGTATATTTTGTCGTGCATGGGGTTACGGCGGTTCCGGATTGCCGCACCCGATTGTAGCGACGGAGTTCTATCAGACCTCTTACCTCACCACGATATCATCGGGTCTGACACGGGGGCCGACTCTGATCATGGCCCACGACGGACACACACAGCGAAAGGCGATTCAATGCAGCCAAAGCGGCGAAGACAGAGGATGACGATCACTGCGGGTTTACTGACGGCGGTAATGCTGATCGCAACCACGGCAGCGGCCAGTATTGCGCCACTGGATAAACTCGGCGACCGGGCGGTCCAACCTGCTCCCGTGCAGCAAACGCCACGGAGCGCCGATGCGTTGACTCCGCAGCAATTGGCCCCGGTGCTCGAATCCGAGTGGACTGGGTCGCCGCAATGGATGACCGGCTACCCCTGGGGTGGCGAAACGTTTAGTTCCAGCATCGGCAAGGGCATTGATTTTCTGGGGAGTGGCCTTTCACATAGCGACTATGTGCCGGTGGAGATCATCTTCACGGAGTCGGATACTACGTATTGCGCCACGTTTCGCCGTGACAATTCGTACGCGTTCGGCGGTGTCGGGATCTTTCGGGGATCGGCGTGGGATATGTCCGACCCCGGCAATCCGCGTCGTCTGAACATCAGCTTTGTCGAGGACGATAACATCAAAACCGCCAATCAGCTTTGGGATCCGATCGATGTGTCGCTGGGCGGTCGTGAATATATCCAGGTCATGCTGAGCGATTACGACGGCACCGGTTTGACATACAGCAGCAATAACCTGCTCAATGACGCGGGAACGATGGACATTCTCTACAGCTGGTGGCCGCTATTGGCATCCGGGCAGACGCTGTATGGGTCCGATCCGGCCACGCTCGACATCATTCCACTCAACGTCAAGAATGTTCGCGGTATTCCCACTGACGGCCAACTGACGATCACGTGGTCCTATTTCCTTGCCGAACCCGATTCGTTCGTCATCTCCACCGATGTCTCCAGCCCGGCCGACAACTACCTCGGTTCGGTCGGTGGTGACATCCGTGAATATGAACACAGCGGGCTGGCGAACGGACAGGAGCAGTTTTATCGCATTGACGCATTCGCCGGCGGCCTCCTCGTCGACCAGAGCCCGGAATTCACCGCCTCACCGGAGGTTGTTTCGAGCGATCTTGAACTGATCGGTTACCTCCACGAACATAGCACATATGGTGATGTCTGGGGATACGTTGATCCGGCCACTGACGAGGAGTATGCGTTGCTCTGCGCGCGCAACGAAGGACTTGCCATCATTCATTTGGCGTCGGGCGGGCCGGTCGAAGTCGCTTTTGTGCCGACGACGAACGGCGCATCGGACAGCAAAGATGTGAAGGTCTACGATCACTACGCTTATCTGGTCAACGAGAGTGGTCCGGTGCAGATCATTGACTTGATCGATCCGGCCAATCCGGTGGAGGTTGGGACGATCAGTCCGGATGGAAATGGTTCGCACAACTGTCTGATCGAGGGGGCCTATCTCTACATCGTCGGCAATCACGGCACCGGCGGACTCGAAATCTGGAGCCTGGCCAACCCCGCCGTGCCGGTCGAAGTGGGTGACTTCCAGCCGTATTACTACCACGATCTGGACATTCGCAATGACACGGTCTACGCGTGCGGGATTTACGGCGATGGCATCGACGTCGTTGATGTCAGCAACAAAACCTCACCGTCGCTGATTACGACCTTCAACTACACCGGCTCGGGTGCGCACAACGCCGAACTGACCGAAGACGGCAAGTATTTGTTTACCGGCGATGAGATCGGCAGCGCGGGGAATCACACCCGTGTCTGGGATGTCTCGGACATCGGTGCAATTTCGAAAGTCGATGACATCATCGTCGATCCCGATGCCGTCGTGCACAACTGCTACATCCTCGACGATCTCCTCTACATTGCGCACTATACCGAAGGTGTGCGCATTTACGATATCCGTGATCCGGAGAATCCGGTCGAGGTTGCCTATTACGATACCTACCAGCCGGACCAGTACGGCTATCGGGGATGCTGGACGGTAACGCCGTTTCTTCCGTCGGGACGTATCATCGCCTCCGACATGCAAACCGGGTTGTATGTATTTGAACTGGATGACGCCGACGGCGACGGCGTGTACTCGGTGATCGACAACTGTCCGGACGTCGCCAATCCATCGCAAGCCGATGCCGACAGTAACGGTGTTGGCGATGCGTGCGAGTCCTGCCAGTGTCCGCTGCAAGCCGACCTGAATGGAGACACGTTTCTTGACGCCACCGATCTTAATCTACTGATTCAGATTCTGTTCTTCTCCGGCACCGACGTGCAGGACCCCCAGTGCCCGCGGTCACGTTCGGATTTGAATGCGGACGGTTTCTCTGACGCTGTCGACTTGAACCTGATGATCAACCTGCTGTTTTTCAACGGGCCACCGCCAGTGGACCCGTGCTTGTAAGTGTCAGGATTGTCCCGTTAATCAGTTTTCACGCCCGCGTTCAGCTTTAGCGCGGGCGTGATTCTTTCTATATTTCAATATGCTGATCGATACGCTGTTAGACAGCTTCTGGGTTCTCGGTATTTGGCTGGTAACGTCGATCACCTCAGTGATTATCGTTGCGCGTGACATCCAACGTCATAACGCTCACCTGCCACCTCTCATGAGACTGGTCTGGTTGCTGACAGTTGCCTATTCGAGTCTGCTCGGGCTTGTGGTTTATTGGTTCACCGGACGCGGTCAGATTAGCCGTGATTCCATCTGGCGACAGGGTTTTCGATCGACGGCCCACTGCTACTCAGGCTGTGGTGGCGGTGAAGTGTTGGGCATTCTCCTGACTGTTGCGTTGCTCGGGCTGGCCCAACTGTGGGTCGTACTCACCACGTTCTCCTTTGCCTATGTAGCAGGGCTATTACTCACTGCCGGACCATTGATTCAAGATGGCGTTCCGGCAAAAACCGCCTGGCGCGATGCTGTCGTTAGCGAATCCGCCAGCATCGTCGTCATGGAGACGGTCGCGATCGGTGTCGATCTCTATCTGGCCGGCAACGCGCAAATCACCGACACACGGTTCTGGCTATCGCTGGTCGTTTCCCTGAGTCTGGGATTTCTCGCCGCGTATCCGGTCAACATCCTTCTCATCCACTTTGGTGTTAAAGAAGGAATGCACGACCCGCGCCATGGGGCGGACTGACCGTTTACTTGTCCATGTACCACGGCGGCCGCCGGTGGACCGGCACCTGGCCGTTGATCCTGTCACGAATCACTGACTCAAAGAAGATGAACGGGAAGATCAACTCGGGATGCCCGACCTGCTCGAGTTTGTTCGACAATTCGTCCGGAATGTCGAATTCCAGGGCGGTCAAGTTACTTTCCAGTTGATCGAGTTTGGTTGCACCGATGATCGTTGACACGACACCCGGCCGTTTGGTGATCCAGTTGATCGCCACTTGTGCCGGAGAGCGGTCGAGTTGTTTGGCGACATCCTGAAGGACATCCAACACTGTCCAATTGCGCTCGGTGAACTTGTCAAACACGGGATTATCGGAATCGGCCAGAACTTTCAGCCGTCCCTCTCCCTCACCACCGGATTCGCTGCGTTTGTATTTACCGGTGAGAAATCCGCTGGCCAGGGGACTCCACGGGCATACGCCCATTCCCAGTTCAATCGCGGCGGGTATATGTTCGCGTTCGATATTGCGCTCCACCAGCGAGTATTCGAGCTGTAATGCGCAGATCGGTTCATAGCCGCGCCATTCAGCCATTGTCTGAGCACGGGCCAAATACCACGCCGGGATATCGCTGAGCCCGATGTGTCGGATCTTGCCCTGTCGCACGAGTGTATCGAGTGTCGACATCACTTCGTCAATCGGTGTGACACCGTCCCACACGTGCAGCCAATACAGATCGATATAGTCGGTTTGCAGACGCTTCAGAGACGCGTCGACCGCCCGCATGATATTCTTGCGTGAATTCCCCCCGGTGTTGGGATTTCCCTCATTGAAATTGAATGTAAACTTGGTGGCCAGAACAATACGGTCACGACTGTTGGTTTCACGAATGAACGTGCCGAGCAATTCCTCGCTCTGCCCCCCGGTGTACGCATCGGCCGTATCGATAAAATTGCCGCCGGCGTCAAGATAGCGCTCGAAAACCGCGCGGGCGACGTCTTCTTCACTGCCCCATCCTGTTGGATTGCCGAATGTCATGGTGCCGAGACACAGGGGCGAGACACGCAGCCCGCTGTTGCCCAGGAGATAGTAGTTGGCCAGACTGGGGATTGTTTTTGTTGTGGTATCGTTCATCGAACACTCCTTGATCTCTGAGAGGTTGTCAATACGTCACCTTACGGATCACGGCATATCTCCGTGTCCGGATGGTACTGAAAGGCTTCCACGTATCTGCTTGTTCCCGAAGACACAGCGAGAACGGTACGGCGAGTTTATGTGGTCATCCCAGGTCTGCATCCTTGTCAGCCATGATTCGGTTGAAGGCAATGGTCAGTTCCGATGGATCGACCAGGATGACGAAATTGCGCGCATCACCCAGGGCCACGGTCGCCTTCGCGTGCAACTCCTTTTGGGCAACGACGAGCGCCGGGATGTTGTGAACGCGGCAGCACTGCAGAATATCGGAGGGTGTGAGCCCGGAGTCGGACAACGGAATCACTTTGTGGAGATAGCCAACGACAACGTCGATCTCATCGGCTTTGGTCATATGCCCCACGAACTTGCCGTGCCCATCGACGCCGTTGCTGAGAGGAACCGTATCCACTCCACGAACGGTCAGATCAATCAGAAACATGGGATCCGTACCCTCAAGATATCCGACCCGAACCATAACTGTCCTCCTCTATGTGCGACCCGTCATTTCACTCCAGCGGTGAGACCGAAGCGTGAATGCCAATCTAAGGTGCGACGTCCGGGGATTCAATCAAGGAGTTCTCCGACGGGCACTGGCAAAAACGGTTTCAGGGGATCCCCGACCGGGCCGGACGGCATGCGATTTCTCGGGGCTGATGCCTTGGCAAATCACGCATTTGTCGTAAATTGTCGAGGGAGCTCGTTTTACCGATGATCTACGGTGTACGCAAGAGACCCCGCCTCGAGACCGATTGAGAGAGTAGAGGCCACCTGATGAGGATCCGACAGACCATCTATGTTTTTGTGCTGGTGACGCTCCTGGCTGTCGCATCGTATTCGGTTGCCGATGAAGGTCTCCGGGCCAATACCGAAACGGCAACGAAGCGGACGACGGCGCGGACATTCACAGCCAGTTTGCCGAAAGCGACGGCTCAGCCGGGGAATGATACACGTGCCGGATCGGCGCTGACGGGGATTTCGATGAGCTGGTCGGTGAGTCCCGGCGGCGGATTCGCAGGAGGCTCGTCGAGCCAATACGGGCTCAGCGCCGCTGTCGGACAGCCCGTTGTTGGAGAAGGATCAGACGTCCAGTATGGATTGGACATCGGATTCTATCACGGCGTGGAGACGTGCCGCTGTGACAAAGTAGCCGATCTCAACGAGGACGATCTCTACGATGCCGTTGACCTCAATTTGATGATTGCCGCGCTGTTCTTCAACGGTGAGAATCCCCAGGATCCCACCTGTCCGACACCGCGCTCTGACGTCAATTGTGATTCTGTCAGCGATACGGTCGACCTCAACCTTCTCATCGCCTTCTTGTTCTTCAATGGTACGCCGCCGTGCAACGCCTGCACCGGACAACCGCTGTAGCACAAAAAAAGACCGAC
>WJJR01000087.1 GCA_014729565.1 Candidatus Zixiibacteriota bacterium
ATATCACACCTCGGTGAGGGGCATGGGAGGATTCCCATACCTCACTATATGTCATCGGACGATTTTGAGGTTTATCCAGTGCCCGAGAGGCTTACAGATGAGTCGGGACCGGCTGGCGGATGCCCTCTTCGGTCACCAAGCGATGAGCGGGGTTCCAGGGGACCCGCTCGAAATCCTTGGGGACGACCGTGGGATTGGCGCGAGGCCCGATCGAGGTCGTGCGCGCCTTACCGGTGCGGGTGGCCAGACGATGGCTGTCGGCCAGAACATAGATCGGCTTTAAATGCAGCCGTGCCAGATCGGAGAGGACACAGGATCCGGTCTTGTTGATGAACCCGTCATCGTCGACCCAATCCGCGCCGAGGAGAACAGCGTCGACGCGTTCGATCACACTGCCGACGGCCGCATCGATGATCGGCTCGGCATCGACTTCCTTCTTCTGAAGCTCCCGGGCCAGGGCGGCCCCTTCTCGATTCGGACGGGACTCGCAGACGATAACCAGCGGCGAAGTGAGTTCGGAGAGTGCCAGAATCGCCTCGCGGACAGCCGAGGATGAACTCAACGTCAGGATGGTCTTGGCCTCGATCAGTTGGTCAGCCAGATGCTGGGCGGTCTCCTGACGGTAGGACTTAACCCGTGACTCAAACTCCGAAAGCGACTTCGCCATGCCGTCGGGAGAATTCGTATCTTTTCGTCGGAGAGCGGCTTGCACGGTTCGCTTAAAGTTGATGAAGATGGCCATTTCGGGGAATATGTCGGATGCTTCCTGGATCAGCCGCGGCAGATGATCGGGCTGAATGTGCGCATCTGTCTTCCTCAACTCGGCTCTCAAAAGCCGGCACAGGCGCAACGCGAGGGTGGTACTACCAGAGCGTCGATCGGCAAGGATCTTCTTGAACTTCCCGTGAAACTCCGACATGGTTTGTCCTCTAACTTGTTACGAGTAATCGCTGCGCTTTCTGAGTGTTCTTGAAGTGGCATTTGGCCACGGTTGCCAGTAAATCCATCCCGCCGCGACGAAGTATTTGCGCTCCGGCGGTGTCGACCGGCGGGCCTGCGCCTTTAGGTAACGTCACACCAATCTGCGACCCAAGCATAGATAGCCGGCGCAGGAACTCCGCCCGAGCCAGAATCGACGCTGCCGCCACGACCGATTCGCTTTCCCCTCGGTGCATCTGGTGCAGCTCGATGTCCTTGCCGTTCTTCATCAGCGCATTCGTGATTAATGACTCGTCACCGAATTGATCGGCAATCGCCAGCGGTGCCTGCCTCATTTCCAGGATATTCTCGATAGCCCGGGCGTGGCCCCAGGCCAGCAGACGGTTCAGATTCCGCATCTTGGTGTGGAGTTCGTTGTACTTGGCCGGCCCGATCACAACGAGCGTGGTTGGGATCTTGGAGTCCACGATCTGACGAGCCAAGGTCCTGGCGCGGTTGTCGGTGAGCTTCTTCGAATCAGTGACTCCGATGTTCTGAAAGAGTGTCTCGGCCGTGGCATCGGCCCAGACGGCCGCCACCACGAGAGGACCAAAGAAGTCCCCCTTCCCTGCTTCGTCTGTCCCAATCCGTGCGGTAATGGCCAACCGTCCCCCAAGGCGTTCTCAAGCGATTATCAACATGCGCCAATTCGATTAACAGCCATCGCAGCCGAACCGTCAAGGCAAACCCTTGCGGTCCGATAAACAGATATGGACAAGCCGCCCACGGCAATGGCGCCGTGTTGTCATCGGATGGCGGGCTGACATTGGACAGGAGTCATTAGGATGACCAAACGAATCATGACCGTGGCCCTCGTTTGTGTGCTGGCCGCACCCGTTGTGCTCCATGCCCAGGTGGCATCGGACATCGTACCACGTCGTATCACCCTCCCCAATGAGCATCTGGCCAAGGAAGCATATCTGACCGTACCCAAGGGGAAGTGGGTGGCGGCGCTGTCGTACGAGTATGAGTTTCTGAACCATGCCTTTGAAGGTGAGAAAGAAGACGTCAACTCCGAACGCACCGTCACGCTCAACAATACGCTGGCGTTCGATGTCTCCTACGGGGTGTCGGAGAACATCACCCTGAATGCGATCATCCCGTACAAGTATGTCTACAACACACGCGAGATCGATTCGGCGCTGGTGGCCGGTACGCCGGGAATCATTTTCAGCGACCGTCGCGGCTCGCAGGGTCTGGGTGATGTTATCCTGATGTCGTACTTGCGCATCAAGTTTGGCGATATCATCCGGTTCGGCGATGAGTACTACCCGACCGGCGACGATGGCTACGACGAATACATTCGCCGTGGGCCGGACACCTACGCCGGACGTCGTCAGGGCGCCAGCTTTGCCCTGGCGCTGGGGCTGCGGCTGCCAACCGGTTCGACCACACAGCTCAATGAAAACGGGAACCGTTTGCCCAATGAATTGCAGTTGGGCACCGGAACGCTCGACCCGATTCTCGGACTCCTCTACCATCAACGGCATTTCCGCTTGGGTTGGGGCGTCAGTGGACTGTACCGTTTCTCCCCGTCGGAGAATATCCACCACTGGGCGCCGGGCGAGGAAATCGTGGCGTCGGCGTACCTGAGCTATCGCCTCAGCCGCAACCTGGAATGGGTGAATCAACTGAATGGCGACTACCTGGGCAAAAGCCAGTCGATGGGCCAGACAGTCGAGAATAGCGGCGGTTCGGTCTTGTTCTACACGCCGTCGCTGGTCTATGTCGGCGCCAAGAACTTCACCCTGCAGGTCTCCGGGGAAGTCCCGATCTACCGCAATTTCAACACGGTCCAGTTGTCGTCGAACTACGTGATCAATTTGCGAACGGCGTTTGTGTTTGATTGAGGATTCGATTCGATATTCGACGCTTAGGGGGGCGGCCGGACGGGCCGCCCTTTTTGCGCTCGGGATTGTTCACTGTTGCGTTCGGGGTGCGGTGATGTTTCTTGCCCGTAAGAAACAATTGTCCGGGGGGATGTATGTCTGAGACTACCGACGACCGATTGCGTCGCATTGAGGAACGTCTCGATGCGATTGAGAAACGTTTGGGCGTTACCGAGAAGCTCCAACCGACACCTCTTCCGGAAGGACGAGTCTCGGCGGAGCCGGCACCCGATCGCCGTGTGCCACCGCGTGGCAAGTATCCCGCCCCATCCACACCGTCGTTCGATCTCCCGGTCACAGCGATCCTTGGTTGGGGCGGTGTTGCCGCACTGGTCCTGGCGGCCATCTATCTCGTTCAGTTGGCGATTGATTCGGGATTCCTAACGCCGGTGCGGCAGGTGGGTCTGGCGACCATCCTCGGCGTCGGGATGATCGCGCTGGGATTCATTCTCCGTGAGGAATACCGCCGAATCAGTGCACTGCTGCCGGCCGGTGGTGTGGTGGTCTTGTTTGTCACCGTCTATGGCGCCCACCTGTATCACGGTCTCATTGGAGCAACGGCTGCGGTGGCAGGGGTGATTGTCATCTGTTTGGTGTCGCTCGCGTTGCGGGAAGCGTTTGAGCGAGATTATTACACGTTCTTCGCCGTGATCGGCGCGTACAGCGGACCGTATTTCCTTCATATTCTGGCGGCGCGGCCGTTGGATTTAATCATCTACTTTGGTGCGTGGGACTTTCTGTTCTGCATCTATGCGTTGCGAGCACGGCGGCGTTCGGTGTATGTGCTGGCGGGATATCTCGCGTTCGTTGTCTTTGACGCGTCGTGGCGCCAGGCGGAGTATGCCGACTGGATGTGGGCGGCGGCGTTTCAGGCCATCCAGTTTCTGATCTTTCTGAGCGCTACGGTATTCTTCACCATTCGTCACCGCCGTCCCCTCAGCAATGCGGCCGCGCTTGTGCATCTCCCGGCGATCGTGTTCTTCTACACAACAACCTACGTGCTCGTCAATCAGCATGCTTCAGCGATTGCCCCGTGGCTGGCGTTTGCGAGTGTGGTTCCCATGGTTTTAGGGTACCTCATCGCCCGCCGGCGCCTACCCGGTGAAGCGTTGGCCGGTGAGCTGATCGTGACGACGTATGCCGCGATGGTGTTGTTCCATGCCGGGTACATCGAGCTGGTCAATACCGGGTGGAGGGAATTGACGAGCTTGGTTGGGTTGATGGCAGTAAGCGGATTGGCGCTGTCATACCGGCATCTGTTGCGCCGCTTCTGGCCACTGACGTTGGCCGTGGCCGTTGCGGCCTTCATCAGCTATTCCCGTCTCGCCGCTGGGATCGAATTGGATGAGATTGTCGCCTGGCGATTTCTGATACCGTTGTACGTTGCACTGGGCTATATGGTCTACTGGTTCATGCGACGAGCATCGGCGACAGGTTTATACTGCGCGGCGGTTCTCTACGGAACCCATCTCCTGGTGATGGCGGGCATTGTTCACATGAGTGACAGCCGCCTGATTGTGTCGGTGGTGTGGGGGCTGTTGGCGGTGTTGGCATTGGTGATCTCGATCGTCAACTCCGACCGTCCGTTGGGACGGTCGTCCTTGATTGTCTTCACGGCGTTTGCCGCGAAAGTTCTGTTGTTCGATTTGTCGGGCGCGTCGCCACTGGTGCGCATTGGGTGTCTGTTGGTTCTCGGCGTGACGATGTATCTCGGCGGGATGTTGTATCAGAATATCGATCCGGACGAGACACCGGAGTCGATACCGGAGGCACCATGATGACGACCTATACCTGCGCCTATTGCGGCGAGATCAACGATCTGTTCATCGATCCCTCGGGTGGCGATCATCAGGAGTTCATCGAAGACTGCCAGATTTGCTGCCGTCCCAATCTCCTCAAAATGACCGGCAACGCCGAAGCGGATGTGTTTACGGTGACGGCGGAAGTCGAAGGGTGAGGGATCAGGGGAACAGTAGACGAAGTGCCCTCAGTAAGATGCAATTGTGGCCCTGATGGCGGCTTTTGGCCATCAGGGCCTGCACAAGTCACTTTCTCGGACAGCGAGATACTGCCAACGCACATGAAACCGTTAAAACGGTTTGGTGTATGAGAGCGTACGCGATCATCCGGCTGAAGCCGGATGCTATAGCGATTGTCAGAAGTATTGTCCGTTAGCAGAAGCCCCCGTTCAGTCGTCAAGCCTCCCCTGTCATCCCCGCGCAAGCGGGGATCCATTTTGAACCCAGCCACGCGCGGAGAATGGATTCCCGCTTTCGCAGGAATGACAACAAGTTATAGCAATAATTCCGTTCCGGTTCTCGGAAACGTAGCATGGCCAGTTCGACTCCGCTCACTGCAAGCGTCTCGGCCAAGCGGCACGGGCACTTCGGTTGACTCAGTGTAAACGAGGCGCCCGTACTACATCGCGTGTTCAATCGGAAGATAGTTCTGACAATCGC
>WJJR01000088.1 GCA_014729565.1 Candidatus Zixiibacteriota bacterium
GAATTGAAGTCGTTGCGTAATGATCACCAGTCACAACTTGGCGCGATGCAGAAGCGCCACGACGATGAACTCGCACGGATTCGTCAGGACGCCGCCTCTCAGAAACAAACACTCGAATCCCGCATCGGTGACATGGAGACAACGCATCGCACGGAATTGCAGGACCTGCGCCGCGAGCACGACACCGCCACGTCGGCGATGGAGTCGCGCCACGCCGAGGAACTGAAGCGGATTCGTCAAGAGGCTGCCACTGAAAAGCAATCGCTCGAGGCGCGCCTGGCGGAATCGGAGAAAGCGCATCGTGCGGAAGTCCAGCAGTTGCGTGCCGAGCATGATGCTGTCAGGAACGAATTGCAGAAGCGGCACGAAAATGAACTGTCTCGTGTCCGTCAGGAAGCGGCGTCCGCCCGTGAGGCGCTCGAAACGCAACTCGCCGAGACGCAACGCCAACACGAGGACGAACTGCAATCGCTGCGCTCCGAGTATGAATCGGTGATTGACGATGCCGAAACCGTGCACGCCGAAGAGTTGCGCCTGGCCAACGCCGAGACCGACAAAGTGCGCCAGGACTTCGAGTCCCGTCTGAGCCATGCCCACACGAAAGCGGAAGCGTTGAAGACAACGATCGCCGACATGGAGTCCCGTGCGTCCGAAGAGCGCCGGAATTGGGAGAGCCGTCTCGATCAACTCCATCGGACCGATCAGGAGGAACGCACCAGGGAACGCGAGCGTCATGATGCCATCGCGGCGCGACAGCAGGAGGAACTCACGTCCCTGCAGGAGCGCAATGCGGATGTGCAGGCGAAACTCGATGATATCGAGCGCGTGGCGGCTGAGCATGCCGCATCGTTGCGCACCGCTCAAGCAACATTGCAGGAGCGTGACGAAACACTGCAGACCGAACGCCGGTCACGCGAGGAGTTGGTGGCCAGTCACAAGGAAACGCTCAGTGTTCTGCAGGCGCGTTTGGATACCGCCAACAAGGAACTCACCGAATATCAGGAACGGGCGGACTCACTGCGCCGTGAGTTGGAACGCGTCCAGCAAGCCGCCTCAGAGCGTCAGGCCGTGCTCATTGGTGAGCGCGATGAGTTGAACAGCCAGATCGCCCGGCTCGAGGATGACTTGGAGAACGAGCGGACGACCGCTGAGACTCACAAGCAGCGCCTTGACCGCGAACTGGAATCGTTCAAACTCATGTTGGTGGAGCGTGAAAAGCAACTGTCGTCGTGGCGTGATGCACATCGTGAAGCGTGTGCCGAGGCGCGTACCTTCGAAGAGCGGGCGGCCACTCTCGAAGACGAGATGACGAAAACCACGGAAGAAGCTCGTGAGACGATCGCCGCAGAAACACAGCGGCGCACCGAGTTGGAAGACGAATTGGCGGCGCTGCATCGTGAGCGGACCGATTTGGAAGAGCGCCGTCAGCGCGAACTGGTCGAAGAACGTCTCGACCATCGACGCAAGCTGCACAAAGTCGAATTCGAAATGGCCACGTTGCGTGAACGATTGCAGCGCGCGCTGGCGGTCTCCGATCCGCGCGGACGGGTGGAAACATTGGTGCGGTGCATTGCCGAGCGTGTTCCCTCAGCGCAGATCTATGTCTGGCGACGCGAGCCGGATGGATCCGCACGAATGATCGGCTGGATGAACGACGAGCGTGAACTGTTCGATGGCCAAAACCTGCCACCGTGGACGTTCGAGCGGGAAACCATCCCGGCGGAAGGGATCACGGAATTGACCGACGCGGCCGAACTGGCCGCACGAATCCACAATCATCCGCAGCAGCATCATGATGTCTGGTTGGGACATTGGAGTCCCAATGCGCAGCCGCTCTGGAGTATTGTCTGGCCGTGGCAGGGTAGAGGCCGCGGCACCCTGGGTTGGGTGACCGTGTTTGGATTCGATACTCAGGCTCCTGCCGGCGAGACCATCGACGAAGTAGATACCTGGGTCGGCTTAGTTGGCGCCACAGTCGACAGCATTGGCGATGCACAACTGGCCGCTCCAGTTACTCCGTCTGAGGTGTCCAATCCCGATGACGGAATTCAGGCAGAGGAGCCAGAGCAATTCGAAAACATTGCTGAGATTCATGAAGCACACGACACGAGTGAGATGTACGGTTCCGATGAGGAAGGGGAGCCATCGGAGATCAGTGAACCGGAAGCGGTCGAAGAGTCTGTCGAAGAGCCCGTCCCGGCCACCGACGAACACACAGAAGACAAGTCAGAACCAGTCGACGAAGCGCCCGTCGAGCGTCGCTGGATCGACCTTCACAATGTTATCCTCAATTGGGCGGCGCATCAAACCGAGGATGCGTTGCGGCTCGATCTCACCGCACAACCCAGCATCACGGTCGACGAGCATTGGCTGCGTGATACATTAGAACATGGGCGGCAATCTTGCCGCGGCGCGGAAAGTCTGGGCGGTGAGTTCATCGTATCGACGTTGCGACAAAACGGCCACACCGTGGTCCGTTTGGTCCGAGGGGGAGAACAGACCGAGCCGGAACATGACAACGTCGCAGCGGTGGAGGACACCGAACTGATCACGGAAACCGCGTCACCCGGCGATGCGCCGGAGGACAATGAGCATGATTCACCGGTATCGGGTCGATGGCTGGTGCGTGATGGAAATCGCATTGGGATGGAATTGCGATTTTCGCACACCCTCATGGATGACGATCAGCGTGCCGAGGTGGAAAACCAGCAAGTCACCGGTCACGTGCGGACCGTATTGGTTGCCGATGACGACAACGCGATGGTGGAGTTGCTGACCGGCATGATCGATTCACTCGGGAATGATGCCCTCACCGCATCAAATCGCGACGTCGCGCAAGAGCAGCTTCGCGTCCAGGACGTTGACGTGGTAATCATCAATGCGGGCATGGGCGGCGGCACCGGGTGGAACGTGGCCCGCTGGTTTAAGGATGCCAATCCGCAACTGCCGGTGGTGTTAGTGGTCGGCGCCGAGACGATGTCGGTTCCGGACGACTTCCCGGGCGACTGGATGTTGCGTCTGCCGTTCCAGATTGACGAGTTGCGTGAGTGCCTGGACGCACTTACCACCGTGCAAGCGTAACGTCGGAAGCGCTGTCAGATTGGCCGCGGTGCCGGTTCGTGTGAACCGGCGCCGCTGTTTTTTGTTGGCGATGTCGTCGCCGCACCTGCGTGAGGTTATGATCATCTCATTCAGTGACATCATCTGGTCTGGAGTCAACACACGACTTTTTCAACACGGCCTTCAGCCGGGTGGTCGCGAAACCCAACCACCTACCGGCTTGCTATCATGATCACCAGAACCGTTTTAACGGTTCTGGACAGCCTCCCAATCATCCGGCCAATACTCTCTATCACCCGATTACCGACGAGATACACACATTGCCTCGATTCATGGAGAAACAAATCGTACGTCCCTTGACCGATCAGGGAATCCGCGTATATTTTGTTCATTAAGGCAGCAGTTTTCAGGCCTGTGGCTCTGTCGCAGGTGGGAGGTTGTCAACTGATCCTCAGACTCTCTTTGCGTACGTCCCGCAGACGCGTACGCTGTCGGTCGGCCGAAACGGAGGTTACCTGTATGAAGAGTGCTGCCTTGGTCGTGGTGTGTATTTGTCTTCTGGCGGGGACGATCACCGCAATTCAAGCAAACGACGCTGCCCGTGATCTGCAGCGGCCTGGTCTCATCGAGCGGACGGTGTTTCATCACCGGACGCTGACCTTGCCCGCCGGTACAAGCGTGAATCAACGTGCAGTGATTGCC
>WJJR01000089.1 GCA_014729565.1 Candidatus Zixiibacteriota bacterium
AAGTCGACCTCTTCATCCTGAAATCGTCGCGCCGTACCGTGTTCCCCCTGCACCACGCTAGCCGCCGCATCGCGAAGGAATTCAACGGTGGATGGTTGATAGGGCAACTCGAGACGTTTCTCGGAGTTGAATGGCACCCATCCCGATCCCGGCGGACGAGTCGCGTAGAGAAAGTGTGGACGCAGCGCGATACCGTTATTGGAAATGGCGGCGTAATACGCAGCCAATTGCAGCGGTGTCACGAGAAACTCGCCCTGGCCAATCGCCAGGTTCAGCGTCACACCGCGCGACCAGCGCCCCTTGCCAAAGCGGTTGTTGTAGTACTCCCGCGACGGTACCAGCCCGCTCTGCTCGCCGGGGATGTCGATGCCGGTCCGTTCACCAAATCCACAATCGGAAATCGACTCAGACCATGTGTCCAACCCCAGCTTTTGGATCAACTGATAGAAGTATACGTTGCAGCTCTGTTCAACCGCGCCGGCTAGATCCAGCGACCCGTGTCCTTCCAGTTTCCAGCAATGGAAGACGCGATTGCCAAATCGATACCCACCGGTGCACGACTTGAATCGCGTGGCTGGCGTCACGATTCCTTTTTCGAGCGCCATCGCGGCGACCGCCAGCTTCATCGTTGAACCGGGCGAGTAAATGCCGCGAATGCCGCGATTGAGCAACGGGTGGCGGGGATCGGAGCGCAGACTGTCCCACTCCTCCGATGAGAGCACACCGGAAAAGGCATTGGCATCGAACCCCGGACGGGTGACATAACAGAGGACGCCGCCGGTATTGACATCCAGCGCGACAACTGTCCCGGCGTCGTAGTCGGCCAACAATGAATCGGCGAGCCTCTGCAAGCGCAGGTCGAGTGTCAATCGCAGATCGGTACCCGGAACCGGCTGAACATCTTCGAATCCGGGCATCGACCCGACAAACTGTCCGAGCGCATTCATCTGCGTATACCGGACACCGTCGATCCCACGCAGTTGCTCATCGTATCTCTTCTCTAAACCAACGGCACCGATCAATCCGCGCAGCCGTTTGCCCTCCTCCTGGGCTCGCTGCTGATCACTCTCGGAGACCTCACGCACATATCCGAGCACATGTCCGCTCCAGCCGGTCGATGGATACTCGCGCGCCATCTCGTTGCCGACCAGGACGCCGGGAAATTCGTCGAGACGTTCCTGCAAGCGGCAGATCGTGCGGAAATCGGCATCGTAGTAGATTCCCACCGGTTCCAGCGGCATCGCTTTGCGCCGCGACAGGCGGTCATCAAGCTGGTCATCTTCGATATCGAGCACATGGGCGAGCTTGGCCCGCGCTTCGGTGCCGCGGAAATCAGATGGGAGCACGGAGATCGCAAACGACGTGCGATTGGTGACCAACGGCTCGCCAGTGCGATCGAAGATAATGCCGCGCGGCGCGGTCACCGGTAGCACACGGATGCGGTTCTCGGTGGCGGTGCGATGGTACTCGTCACTGGAGAGTACCTGCATCTGGAACAGGCGGCCGATCAGCACCAGCAGAATCGCGGCCACGCCCAGCACGAGAATCATGCGGCGGCTGTCCCAGGTCATTCCATTCATCGTGATTCGTTAACTCTCCCCGTGAGAGTGTACGCGCGGCACGGGTCGGGTGTTCACGGTTTTGACACGGTGGCGCCCGCCGTCCGTGTCTCACTGTCGGAGGCGCGTTCGATGCGCTCCCAAATGTAACTCAGCAAGACCGTCACGGTCGCATCGATCAAAGTCGTCGGCAGAACCTTATACAGCAGAGTGTCCATCCATGGCCCGCCGCCGATTCCCATAATCAACGGCCAATGCAACAACCGGTAGCTGAGTGCCACAATCGCGAAGACAATCCAACGCGAGAGGAGCTGTTCGAGAAACAGCCGGTCGCGCCAGCGTCCGACGACCCAGCCCACCAAAGCCCCCAACAGACTGCTCCACATGAAGTGATCGGCATCGGTGGCGTAGGCAATGAACCCGATCCCCCAGCCGGCGGCCGCGCCGACCCGTTCCCCCCGATACAGGCCGAGCAGGATGATCACGGCCAGATCAAAATCGAATCGGATCTCAGGAAAAGGCGGCGTCTCCGGGAACCATGTGCGGTAGACGATCACCGCCAGGAACAGGAGCACCCATCGGACAGCACTCATGGGACCGCCTCCACGCTTAGCGTGTCGCGCTGGTCGGGTGTCGGGCGCAGGACAAAGACGTATTGCAGCCCGGCCGCTCGCACCATAGGCGTAATTCGGATATCCAGGAAATCAGCGCGCGGAATCGTGTCGACGTCGGCAATCGTCCCGATCCGGATCCCTTTGGGAAAGACACCGCCCCACCCCGATGACACGATGGTATCGCCCGCTGCGATATCGGCCGACGGCTGCACGAATGTCATATCGAGTGATGGTCCCGCTTCCCAGGCCACAATGCCGGCGATGCGACTGCACTGATCGTAGGCGGCGACGCGGGAGAGTTGATCCCAAAGCGTACGCACACGCGCCAGCGGATGCCGGGTCTCAACGACCTTGCCAATCAATCCATGTTCGGTCGCCACGGGCCAGCCGGTTTCAATGCGGACGTCCTCCCCCGTTTCAATCCACATCGATCCGGTCCCGGGGGAAATCGACGTCACCACCTCGGCCGGAATGACATCGGCATCCCACGGTGGTGGCAGATCGAGCAACCGGCGCAATTGGCGATTCTCAATCGCGCTTTCCCGGTAGCGTTGGTTTTCGAGACTTAATTCGGCGATACGACGTTGCAGTTGGCGATTTTCTTCGAAGACACGGGCACTGGCGGAAATGCGATGCTTCATCGCAAAGAACGGCGCATAGACATACTCGGCGGCAATTGAAGCGATGGATTGACGCGCGGAATCACCGATGACCAGCAGGAGGAGCGACAACAGAATTGCCCACGGCAGCACCGCAGGCCGATCCGACGTCCACCATAACAGCCGTCTCCACACCACGCCCCCGCTTATGGTGCTGAATCAAGGATGAGGAGCACTTCCCCTGGCGTCTTGGCACGCATCAGGCGTTCGCGATTCTTCTCACTTTTCATAATATAGGAGAGGCGGGCCATCACGTTCAGATGCGCCCCGATAGCGTCTTCCGGCGCTGCAATCAGAAAGAACAGGTGGACCGGCTTCTTGTCCATCGCTTCGAAATCGATCCCCAC
>WJJR01000090.1 GCA_014729565.1 Candidatus Zixiibacteriota bacterium
ATCGCGAACTGTGTACAATCGGTGCTTCCGGGACCGCCGCCCGATTCCGACGGGTCGAGACGCTGGAACGGATTACCGAAATCCCATGCGGTGACGGACACATACTGGCCCACAGACGCATTCATTCTGGATATGCGCGCTTCATAATACCCAAACGTCAACGTGTCATTGGTCACCGGATCAGCAACGGTACTGTCCCCTAATTTCTGAATGATGTTGGTGACTGTATTGCCGGATTCATCAACGAATTCGTTCCCCTGATTGAAGCTCTGCGCGGCGAACTTGAGCAGCCGCACCTCCTGCAGTATGCCGTCAACAACGACAGAATCATAGAAGCTGCCTGCCGTATCGTCCCGGAACGGATCGAGAGCGTAGTCATCGGGATGGAACGCAGATCCGTATCGGTTGATCAACTCCTCGAGGCTCGCGGGCAATCCCTCGCGTACATATGAAGACGTGGCCGTGTCGTAGACATAGGTGTTGAAATCGATAACATCCCACGACGCCAACAGTGAGTACTGCTCAATCGTGTTAATGCGTCCGATGTAGAGCCGATACTCCTCGAAATCCGGTTGTTGGAGGATCGGATCATTTTGCGTTTCGGTCTCGCGTCCCGACCACCGGACGATGATTTCCGACGGCTGCGTTTCGACGTCAATGATGGGGCATGGCGGAGCCGCCGGTCCGGCAAAGTCGGGCGCTCCACCGTCGATGTTCGGACGGCCATCGTTAACCAACGGGTAACGGGGCCCGGGTGGAGGACCCATGTCACCGGTGTAGTACACCGTGTCGCATCCGTAGCTGAGCCCATTGACGGTGCTGTCGCATCCGACGAGATGGTACTCTCCTCGGTACTGGTCGCCGTCGGTGTCAACGCCCGGTGCATCATAGATCCAACTCGACCACGATGCCGAGAAGATGAGGTCATTGAAGTCCAATTGTGCAATAGAACCGGTCGGATCCTCGCAGTCAAACTGCTGATTGGGGTCGGTGTGAAAATCAAATCCGCCCATATAGGCGACGACGAACGGGACGGAATCACCGGGAAGCAGCGGATCGATGGTCGGCCCGACCGACAGAAGTTGGCGCGTATCGTCGCCATTGGCAATATCACAAGCGCCGGCGCGTGGTGGTGGACGCCAGCCGTCAGCGGTCATGTCGACATTGGTTAACAACTGGCCATAGTCGCGTTCGCCGTTGGTCATGAGGTAATAGACGTTGCGGTCGCCTTCCGGGACGAAGCTGCCGGCGAAGCCGCCGGTGCGCGATCCCATCTTCGTGGGACCCCAGTCCGGACCACCGAAACCGAGCAACCACCAATTAAACGACAGCTCTTCAACAGGTGGGGCATGGAGGATCCGCATCCCCACCACACCACGCGGCGAAAAGCGAGGATACGAACCACCGACGGGATCGCCATCATTGTCGGCCACCCACGCAATATTGAGGAAGTCATTACGATCGAGCACTGCCTGGCTCGGACCGTCGAGAAGAAATCCCGAAAAGTCATCTTCGGATCCGGACTGACCGTCGTTCGTCTCCTGGTTGTAGACGTCGGCGTCCATGTAAAGGCCCATCGCCATCTTGGAAATCGGCCGCTCGCCAATGTTCTTAATCAGGTACTCCAGTATGACAAACTGTCGAGAGAATCGGTCCGACCAGGCGTAGGACCGCTGGCGTACCTCGATGTTCAACGGGCGATGGAGACGTTGATCGATTTCATCAGTAAAGTCGCCTATGAATGTGTCAGACAACACCGCAGAGAACTGCTGCAGCGCCCTGGCCTTCGGATCATAGTACGGTGATGTCCGCGAACTCGACGATTCGCTGACCGTATCGTAGCTATGCCATTCGTCGATCGCTTCACTATCTCCTTTGACCGAGATGGTGACCAGTGTGTCGGCTCCGACAATCCCGCCAACGTACAGGCCACCGACATACAGATATTCGTTCCGCGTACCGGCCGGGAATTGACAACTCGGCGAGTAGTTAATGCTGAGTGCGTTGAGGTCCTCTGGTTCGACGGGATTGGACGCATTCCCAATGCCGAGCAGACCGAAGTTGGTCGGCGTAAACCAGACCTGGCCGACGGAGTGTAGACGGTACTCATAGACCGGAAACGCCACGGCAGGCTTGGACATATACGACGGTGGCGTTGTGCCGGCGACGCGCTCGCGTGACCTGGCGTGCACAGACTCGTGGTGTATTGCAATACTCGTGACACCGACGAGTACAACACCAGTTACGACAAGGCGTAAGTGCCAATTGTGCTTCTTGAGTGAGTGTATCATCCCCACCTCCCCTGGGTCAGTCTCCGTACCTCCAGAACCAGCGCTGCCGGCGGTTGCAGGACTATCTGCCGAGGCGACGCTCCACTGAGTCGTGTCGAGACTTATTATCTTTGATACTACACACGTAATACCAATCGGCACGGTGAGTATTCCCAGAGAACGGACAATGAGAGTGATTGTCAGAAGTATGTTCCGTTTCCATTGGGGTGCCACGGGCCTTCAGGCCCGTGGTTCCACGTCCATACGATCCCGGCTCACGGACCTTCAGGGCGTGTTGAAGAACTCATAGGATTATCGCGTAGGTCCGTCTAAGAGCCGGACCTACGCGGGCAACCATATGGTCTTCTTATAGCGATTGTCAGAATTATCTTCCGATTGAACACGCGATGTAGTACGGGCGCCTCGTTTACACTGAGTCAACCGAAGTGTCCGTGCCGCCTGGCCGAGACGCTTGCAGTGAGCGGAGTCGAACTGGCCATGCTACGTTTCCGAAAACCGAAACGGAGTTCTAATTATTGCTATAACGTGTTGTCATTCCCGCAAAAGCGGGAATCCATTCTCCG
>WJJR01000091.1 GCA_014729565.1 Candidatus Zixiibacteriota bacterium
CCACGCGCTCTCACACTGCGCATCAAAGTGTCAAACGCATTCGGCGCAAACCCGACACCCGCCCGACGCAGTGTGTCATCGGCATAGCCGCGTTTGTGCAGATAGTCGAGTGCGTGCTGGCCCGGCGGATTGAACAATGCCTGTTTGTAGATGTCCTGCGCCAGCGTCAGGACATCGCGCATTGCTTTGCGGCGTCGCGCATCTTCGTCGTCGCCATCCCGCTTTTGCGGCAGACGAATTCCTGCGCGGTCGGCACAATACTTCAACGCCTCAAAGAAGCTCCACCCCTCATGCTCCATGAGGAAAGTGAAGACATCACCGCTCTTGCCGCAGCCGAAGCAATGAAAGAATTGACGATCGCCGTGCACCGAAAACGACGGCGTCTTCTCGGTATGAAACGGGCATAAACCGACGTAGTTCACCCCGCGACGTTTCAACGCCACAAACTGGCTGATGATCGCCACAATATCGGTCGCTTCTTTGACCTGATCTTTGACCGCTGAATCGCTCATTACAGTGTATCGTCACGCGCCCTCGCGTGACGGCTTGTTGCCGAGCAGGACAATCTACGCCGGAATCAGCCGCGCCAAGGTCACTCCATCGCCGCCTTCATTCCAATGCCCAAGACGTTTCTCAATCACGCGCGAATCACGGGTCAGATATTCACCCACCGCCCGGCGCAGGACCCCTTCTCCCCGTCCATGGACAATACGCACTTCATTCCATCCGGCCAATCGCGCTTCATCGAGATACCGATCCAGCACTTCGAGTGCATCCTCCGCACTGAGCCCGCGCAGTGACACTTCCGGGCCAACATCCGATGTTGATTCACTATAACCGCCACGCACGTTGATTTTCACGCGCTTGTCGTCATCGGTTGGTTTCGATTCGATGCGCTCGACGGCATCGCGATCCATCGTATACATGAAATCGCCAAGCTGGACTTTCACCTGCTCTTTGTCGTGATCGATGCTGACCACTTCGGCTTCACGCTTGAATGTTTCAATCCACACACGGTCGCCGACACGGAGCGCCCCCTCCTGCCGCTTGGGTCGCGGTTCCGGCTCAGGGGCGACCTCGCGCTTTTCGTCTTTGATCTTGCGCGCGGTGTCGGCGAGAGCACGATGCGATTCTTTAACACGCTGCCGTTCGGCTTGTGATTCGCGAATCTCCTTGACCAGCCGTTCCATCTCGCGCCGCGTGTTCTGCACGATGGATTCCGCCTCGGCCAGCGCCTCCGACTTCTTCTCCTTTTCCAACTCGTCGATCTTCGTCATGCGGGATCGGAACAAATCTTCCAGCGCCGATGCGGCTTTGTTGGACTTGTCGAGTTCCGCTTCGCGATTGCGCACCGACATCAGCCGCTCATCGAGTTCAATCAACAACTTCGAGAGGTCCTTTTCCTGTGCATCGACCAGCGATTCGGCGCGCTTGGTGACGTTCTCCGGCAAACCCAACCGTCGCGCGATGTCAATCGCATACGACGCTCCGGGCAATCCCACTCGAAAGTGATATGTCGGCGACAACGTTTCCGGATCAAACTGCAACGCGGCGTTTTCAATGTGCGGACTGTGCTGCGCGAGCGTCTTCAGCGCCGTGTGATGGGTCGTCACAATCAATCGCACACGTCGCTCGGTCAATTCCAGCACGATCGCTTCGCCGAGCGCAGCGCCTTCCTTCGGATCGGTTCCTGCACCAAGCTCATCGAGCAGTACCAGTGAACGATCATCCGCGGTGTGCAGCGCGTCATTGATGCGTGTCAGATGTGACGAGAACGTCGACAGCGACGATTCAATCGACTGTTCATCGCCGATATCGGCAATCAATCGCGTGAACACGCCAACCTTCGACGTGTCCTTCGCCGGGATCGGCCAGCCCGCCTGCGCCATCAGCACGAGGAGTCCAATGGTCTTCAACGCGACGGTCTTACCGCCGGTATTGGGACCGGTGATGATAATCGATGACGTCGAATCACCCAACGTCACCCCCATCGGCACGACTTCGAACGGTGGATCATCGGGGTATCGCTGTTTCAGTTCGCGCGCCCGCAAGACCAGCAGCGGATGGTGGGCATCGATCAAATCCAAAGCCGCCGTGTCGAGACGGCCGACAACGTTGCCATTGGTGTTGATGCCGAACTGGGCGGTCGCATGAATCGCGTCGAGATCGCCGTAGATGGCGGCATCATCGGTCAATGCAAACCGGCTGTCGCGCACCATATCAGTCAGGCCGCGCAAAATGCGCTCGACTTCCCGTGTTTCCTCCATCGACAGCCGCCGCAGACGGTTGTTCAGTTCGACCACCTTCATCGGTTCGACGTAGAGCGTTGCCCCCGACCCCGAGCGGTCCTGAATCACCCCGTCGTTGGCCCCCGGATCGCCTTCGCGCATCGGAATGACGAAGCGGTCGTTACGCAGGGTGATCAGATCGTCCATGCGCGACGGATCCGTCTGCCGCTTCTCGAGCATCCGTTCGAGACGCGACACCACCGCATCGCGCGCACCGCGCCGTTCTTTGCGGATGCGATTCAATTCCGGCGACGCGTTGTCCCGCACATCGGCCTCGGGCGAAATCGCCCGGTCGATCGCCGTCCGGAGATGAAAGACCGCCGACAATCCTTCGAGGTAAGCTTCCAGCCGCGGGAATGCGGCCTCCGAGACGCGGGAGAACCGCAGCAACTCCTCGATGGCCACCAGGAATTCCCCGATGTGGAGAAACTGCGCGGGATCGAGAAACGATCCCTCCAGCCCTGCGCTTTCGATATATGGACGGATATCCGGCACCCGGACAATCGGGAAGCCATTCCCCGACCGCAGCACCGTCAGCATTTCCCTGACTTCCTCGCGCAGGCGGTCGGCACGGTCGAACTCTGCTGTCGGCAACCGCTTACGCAGCGCCTCTTTCCCCATCGGGGTCAGGCAGAGAGCCTCGGTCGCTGCGATTATCTTATCGAATTCAAGGATCGACTGGACCTGTTTGGTGGCAATGACTCCGTCAGACATGGGGGCGAATATAACACAAAGTCCACTGGCTGTTGGCGCCGTGTTACCAATTCTGAGGGTCAGTCGGCACAAAATGCTCGTCCGACCACCGATACCAGACGACAGAATCGGGCGCGATATTTGGATCGAGCGGTAAATCGTGGGAAACGTAGAGATACGGCCAATCGAAATCGGTTTTCCAGCGAATCGCATACTCGAGCCCGATGGGAAAGACGAATGCCGCATACTCGCGGCGGGGATAGTCCACAAAGACAGTTCCCACCTCCGGCGGATGCTGTGTGCGAACGTCCACGGCTTCCTCCAACACAACTTCGACCCGCTGACCCGCCGTGTACCACGTCGACGTCTGCTCAACAGTTGAGACGACCAACACCGAAATCCATGCGTATAGGAGCACGCGTTTCAGGCGTGAGGCGTTCAGGAGCAGCAGACCAACGGTTGCTACCGAGAGCCCAACAATGGGAAAATACAAGAATCGCGTCGCAGTTTCGGGCAGTGGCAGATACAGCAGTAATCCGCTGATGGCCATTCCGAAGCCGGTTTTAATATAGACCGGGCACCCTCTCCAGTTCCGCCACACCCAGTACCCGGCCAGCGCCACGATCAGGACAACGACGGCAATATAGAGGACACCATGCGGCGTCGGCTGAAGCGTGTCGCGCAGAGTATAGTAGTGGTCGAAGCCGATCAGACGCACCAGGGAGCGCACCGACACCACGAACCGGCTCAGGTGAAACGGGAGATTGCGTAGCACCGTCAGCGGATTCGCCGAAAACCCGCTGCCGGCCGGATCGAGCATGCCGCCGATCGCCACCCGCCATGCGAGCCAGGCAACAACCAGGGGAATGGTTGTGAGAACCGGCCACAGACGATCTCGCCGCCTTGACTGGAACCACCACACGATACCCAGTGTGATGGGCAATGACATGGTGTCTTCTTTCGACAGCAACGCCAGAGACGATGCCAGAATCACGGCCCATCCGCTGCGGGGATCTCCGGTCTCCAGGTAGTGCAGCAGAACGTTCAGTGCGATGAGCAGACAGGTCGCTGCCAGCAGGCCGCTTATGGCCGAAATGAACGTCACCGGCTCGGTGTGGGCGGGATGAATGACAAAGACAATTGCGGCAACGCCCGCCACCGCCCTCGGGGCACCCAACCGGCCGAAGACGCGATAGGCCAGAAACGCGTTGAACAGATGGATGAGCAGCGAAACGGCATGATAGAGGATTGCCAGGTCGCCGAAGGCCTTGAATTCGACCAAATGAACCAGGCGCTGGACCGGGCGGTAATACGCCTGGCTGAAGACATCGGGCGCAACCAGGTAGCGGCGTACCGATTCCCAGAACGGATGACGCGATTCCCACAGTAGGAAGAAGTCGTCGGCACAGAACCCCGACCGCAGCACGAAGTAACCGGCGACCGCCCCACACACGATGACCAACCCCCACAACCATCGGGGAAGGACAGATCGACCGCTGTGAACGATGTGATGCATGACATCCGCCACCATCGAAGGTAGCCAATAAAAGAGGCCCCGCGAGCGGGGCCTCACAAGGATGAATTGAGCCGGGGTGTCTGAACCTTAGGTGGATGACACGAAATACCGTTCGATGCGATCCAGGAAGTCTTGTACACGAGCCTCGTCGACACGACTGGGGATCCGGCGTCCGCCCGGGCTCTTGCGTCCTTTTGCGGTCTCCAACGCACTGGCCAGCGAGCTTTCCATCTTCACCATGAAATTGCCCTCAGACGGATGCAACTGATGCGACGACTCGTAGACAAACGGGACCGACGATCCCATCGGCAACGCCAACAGAGAGCTTTCGATCTTCCCTTCGAATGCATACGGAATCGGAAGAAACGATCCCAGGAACACCAGATACCCCATCAGCATCCATCCAAACACCAGTCCCATCAACGCCCCGCCGAGCTGGTCGCGACGGCCCAACTCCTGCAGATTGGCCACGCGGAAGAACAGTTTGGCGGCCATACGGAACAAAGCGAACAGCAGCATCGATGAGAGAATGAATGCCGCCATCGCGGTCCACAACGGCGAGGCCGCGAAGTACGATGCCAGTTCCGACGTGAATCCGTCGTTGTAGTGAACCGCGAGGATGATCGCGGCAACCAACCCCACCGTGATCATGAACATGCGGATAAAGCCTTTTTTGGCGCCCCAGCCGGCACACGCCGCCACACCAATCAACAACCCGATGTCGATTACGTTCATCCTGCCCCTCCTATCAAGACCGTGATCGGAGGCACAGAGGCCGGTTGTCGGAAACCCACCGTTGAGTTCACCCCGTCGGGCGACGAGGTCCCTGCCCCCATGCCGGAACCGTCGGTGCTCTATCGTGCGTACTGCGCGTCTCCCCGCACGGAAGACGCTTCTCAACCTAATCTCCGCCCGCTTTCACCGCGAGCTGATCGGCCACGGTCTGACGGACACGATCCCCTGCTGCGCGTCCGGCCACCTTCTTCATTGCCGGGCCCATCACCTTGCCCAATTCATTCGGCGCACTCGCGCCAACCTCGTCGATCACCGCCTGCACCAGGGCCGCGAGTTGATCGTCGGGCATTTCCTTCGGGAGATACTCGCTGATGATCGCCAGTTCTCCCTCCTCTTTCGCAACTAAATCGGCGCGATCGCCACGTTGATACATCTCAATGGCGTCGCGCCGTTTTTTTTGAGCTGTGCGCAAGACCTGCTGGTAGTCGCTCTCGTCAAGCGGCGCTCCCTTATCGATCTCGCGGTATTTGAAATCGGACTTCAGTCCCCGCAGGACGGTGGTACGGGCGGTGTCCTTACCTTTCATGGCCGTCTTCAGGTCGTCCATGATCCGATCGGGAATATCCGATGCCATAACTGGCTACTTTATCTCTTTCGTGACTGCACCTTTTTGCGAAGACGCCGCTTAGCTTGATTCAGCTTGCGTTTTTTACGATCGGACGGCTTCTCAAAGTATTGGTGCTTCTTGATGTCAGATAGAATTCCTGCCTTTTCGCACGACTTATTGAAGCGTTTCAGTGCCCGTTCGAAAGTTTCGTCGTCGCGTACGCGAACGCCGGTCATTTATTGACTCAACCCCCCTTCAGACGGACCGAGAAGTGATGACCCATGTCATCGTCTCCACGAAAATGGTTACATCGTAGGGATACCTGCCCACCCCATGTGGACATACATCCCCATGATAAGCCAATGATACCCCTATCCCTTGCTATCTGTCAACAGAAAGAGCATCTTCTCAGACCGGTTTTGCCGACGGCGAACTTGACACGACGATATCGACCTGGGACAGTCAACCGGGGGCTATACATTGAATGACAACGACTTAAAAGGCGCAACACCCTCATTCGAAGGGGTGATTTTCGACATGGACGGTGTTCTGGTCGATTCTGAGCCGGTCCACTTGGAGTCCACGATCCGCATGATGCGGGAGAGTTTCGGCATCGACTTCACGGCCGAGGACAACCAGGAATTCCTTGGCTCGACGGACCGTCACATGTACGAGACGCTCAAGCGGCGTCACAACCTTGCCCCCAGCCGGGACGAACTGATCGAACGCCGGAAGGCGATCTATGTCGAGATGCTCCAGAGTGAAGGAATCCCCTGGCGCAATGGCATCCTCGATCTGGTGACCACGCTGCGTCAGCAAAGAATCCGGGTCGGGATGGCCTCATCGGGATTGCGCTGGGTCATTGAGATGATACTGAAAACGGGTGGGGTCCGTGATCTGTTGGAGGTCGTGGTCACCGGTGACGATGTCATCACCCCCAAGCCGGCTCCCGACATTTACGCCGAAGCGATCCGCCAGCTCGGCCTGCCGGCCTCATCGTGTGCAGCCATTGAGGACACCGACGTCGGCGTCAGCGCGGCCAACGCCGCTGGCGCGTTCACGATTGCCTTCCCTGCACCATCGACCGAACACATGGACTTTTCGCATGCGAATCGCCGCGTCACAAGTGTTGATGATATCCGGCAGATACTCTTGTAGTTCGGGCGCCGCGCCCGAACTCACCCTGACAACCGTCATGTGGCAGGGTAACGTGGTCGACCGAAATGTAATTTCGCATCCCGTTGCACGCGTGGCGTCCCACCGCTTGGGGACTGTTGAAAACCCCACATCATCGTCGCGTAGGTGC